>JAESQG010000107.1 GCA_016765265.1 Pseudomonadales bacterium
CCAAACCCTCATTTTGTTTAAAGACTGGCTCCTTCATCGGTGTTGCAAACAGTGGATCGTCATAATCAGCAGGATCATTAATAAATGAGGGCTCCAACCTATCTTCTATTGACTCTTCGCCGTCCGCCGGTCTAGCGCCACCTCCGGGTAGCTCCCCACTGAATCCATAGTCTTCGACGCTGCCTCCAATATCTAAGGACATACCTAGTGCAGACCGTCGTGACTGACGCATTCGGCGAAGACCGTCCAGCACTATCACCCCAATGACAATTAAGCCAACCAGTATCAATATCTCTCTCAATCCAATTTCCATTATTGTTCTCCAACTCAATCCGAATAAGTAATCAAATCGATGATTAATAACTCACTATATCTCGCCAAGGTCAATTCTAGACCAAAAACTGATCCGCAGTTCTTTCTACTCAATGCTCATCTTTTCCATGGCAACTATTTTTTTAATTTGGGTTATATTTAAGACTAATCTTGTTAATTTACGAATTTTTAACCTTTGCATTAGGCTTTTCTACCCAATGCTTCTCATTTCTATAATTTATCTCGCTACCAATCAAACATACGTCCTATTTCTCCACCCATGCACCATCAAAATCATCAAACCACCAAACCACCAAATCATCCAAACCATCAAACCACCACCAAGCCACCACTACATCACCGCCAGCTCTACCGCCTCTTCTACATCAACCGAAACTAATCTCGAAACCCCCGCCTCATGCATGGTGACTCCCATTAATTGCTTCGCCATCTCCATGGCGATTTTATTATGGGTAATAAAGATAAACTGCACTTTGGCGGACATCTCCTCTACTAACTTTGAATAACGACTGACGTTGGCATCATCCAATGGGGCATCGACCTCATCCAACATACAGAACGGTGCAGGGTTAAGTTGAAATATTGAAAATACCAGAGCAATCGCGGTCAGTGCTTTCTCACCACCCGAAAGCAAATGGATAGTACTATTCCGTTTACCCGGCGGGCGGGCCATAATAGCAACACCTGTGTCGAGAAGGTCATCCCCGGTCAGCTCCAAGTAGGCGTGACCGCCACCAAACACTCGAGGGAAAAGCTCCTGTAAACCATTATTGACCTTATCAAAAGTCTCCTTGAAACGGGTTCTCGTTTCCCGATCAATTTTGCGGATCGCATTTTCTAGTGTTTCAAGAGCGGTGCTAAGGTCTTCATTTTGCGCATCCAAGTAGGTCTTTCGCTCAGCCTGTTGCTTATATTCGTCGATTGCCGCCAGATTGATGGCGCCGAGACGGGTAATACGATTGGTGATTTTCTCAAGGGTTTTTTCCCACTCCAGCTCATTGGCCTCTTCTGGCATAGCCTCAAGCACGGCTGTTATGTCAAAACTGGCTTCGGACAGTTGATTTTGCACGTTCTCTAAATTGACTTTCAGTCCTTGCCACTCCATTCGCAAAGATTCCAATTGATTACGAATAGACTGTGCCGCTTCATCCGCATCACTCCGCAGCTTCTCTAATCGACGCATTTCATGGTCAACTTCTTCAAGCTTGCGCCGTGCCACCGCCAATTCTTCCTCCACTACTAGGCGCTTTTCAAGCAATTCTTCTAATTGAGCTTGAATTAACTCAACCGGATCATCATTATTGACCGTCTTTCCTTTAGGGCTTCAACCCGCTCTTTCAGCGCACTGACTTGCCCTCTCAAACGCTCTAAACCCAAGGACGTTGAGTCTAATTGAGTAGCTAAAGACTGAGCCTGTAACGCTAGCTGATGAGATTTGTCTTTATCGTGACGAGCACTTTGGCGCACTTCATCCAATACAGACCTGTTTTCATCCCGCTGCGCCAACAACTCCTCTCGACGTACAGTATCACCGGCCATGCAATCCAATGAATCTTGAAGAACGATACGCGATTCACCTAACATCTCTTGTTCCTGAGCAACTTGATCTTCACACTCACTTAATTCAGTTTCCAAGCGATCTCGACGCATTGCAATTTGCTCAATCCGCACTTGCTTGGCGCTATGCTGAGATTTTAGCTCTCCTAGCGCTCTACTAGCCTGCCCCACTTCTCGCTGTGCTTGCTCGCGCCGCTGCTCCAACTCGCTTAAGTTTTCTCTTCCAGTCTTTAGCTCATCACTTAATGAATCAATTCGCGATTGCACTGCCTGAATAGCCGGCTCCAGCTCCTCGATTTCTTGTTGACGTTGAATAACGCCTGCTTTTTCGTCAACATCCTTGGCCACCTTAATCCAGTTAGCACCCAACCAAATACCGTCTTTGGTGACTACGGATTCTACGGCTGTTAACTGAGGTCTTAGCTGCAATGCCTGTCCCAGTGAGTCAACCAAATAAACACCCGCCAGCAGCGCCGCTAAGTCACAGTCTGCCGCGACTACCTCGGTCATTAGTTTAGCGGCTGCGAAATGGGATCTGTTTCGATCTTCTTGATGAGAATCCGATTGATAAGGCTTAACTTGCACCTGTTTATCAATCACCGATACTGCGCCCGAATCTAGATCTCCGAGGACTGCGCCCACCTCATCTATATCGCCTACACACACCGCCTGTAAGTGATCACCTAAAACTGTTTCAACAGCGGTTTCCCATCCACCATCAACTTGTAGCCCCTCAGCCAAGCGAGCATTGCCTTCTAGGTTATTACCTTTTAACCAGCCCACGATGGCATCATTCTTCTGCCCTAAAGCCGCTTGTTGCAACGCTTGTAAGGAGGCAAATCGTCCTTTCATTTCTTGAATACTGCCCCTCAAATGATCCAGCTCAGCGCTAGTATCACTATTGACTTCCCGTTGCTGCCCGATCTGATCAATCAATTCATCCACTTTGCCCTGTAGCGTTTCTACTTCAAGCTCCACCTCTGCCATTTGTTCGGCAAGCTCCTGGGCTTCTTCCTCCAGAGGTCCAGGGCTTAATGTCTCTCTCTCATTTATCAGACGCTGAACTCGGTCTCTACTGCGTTGCACCGATTGCTCCAAATGCAGTATGCGCGATTGCTCAACTTGAGCACGTTCTTTGGGCTCCGCCGCTTGCTGATTAAAACTATCCCATTCACTTTGCCAGTTTTGCATTGCCTCTTCGGCATTTGCCAGCGCTTGAGCGCTCTCCACCTCGGTGACTTGTGCTTGCTCCAATTCAGGCTGAATTTTATCTAGCTCATCGGTTAGTTCTTCGAATTTTACGTCGTCGGTTTCCAGATGCTCCAAAGCCTCGGTATAGCTTTGCTCCGTTTGCGCGATATCGAGATGTAGCTGTCTATTCAACTCCTTTTGGTGCTGTATATTTTGTTCTGTTCGCGCGATATCCGCGCCGAGACCATAGAACCGGGCCTGCACTTCATTAAAACCATCGCTAAGATCAGTATGTTCACTGCGATGTTTTTCAATTTCCGTTTCTTTAGACACTCGATCGGACAAGCAAGCCTCCAACTTAATTTCAAGATCCCGAATAAGCGTCTCTTTTTCACTCACCTGCTTATCAAAGCCCGTCCAGCGCAAGGCCAGTAACTGTGCCCTGTAGGTTCGTTCATCTTCTTTATATTCTTTATACTTTTCAGCTGCTTCCGATTGGCGTTGCAAGTGCTCTAGCTGCCGGCCCAACTCATCTCTAATATCCTCAAGACGCTCCAAGTTCTCTCGCGTACGTCGCATCCGGTTTTCCGTTTCTCGGCGCCGTTCCTTATACTTTGAAATACCGGCCGCTTCTTCAAGAAATACACGTAATTCATCAGGCTTGGCTTCCACCATTTTAGAGATCATTCCTTGCTCAATAATGGAATAACTTCGCGGCCCGAGACCGGTACCCATGAAAAGCTCGGTAATATCCTTCCGTCGACATTTAGTGCCGTTAAAATAATAATTTGAGATGCCGTCTCGAGTCACTTGGCGCTTTATGGAGATTTCAGAATATTTAGCGTATTCGCCCCCTAAACGCCCTTCCGCATTATCAAAAACTAATTCGATAAAGGCTTGGGCAACGGGCTTTCTGGCATTTGAACCATTAAAGATAACATCTGCCATGGATTCACCGCGCAGATGTTTAGCGGAACTCTCGCCCATCACCCAACGAACTGCATCGATAACATTCGATTTACCGCATCCGTTAGGTCCGACAATAGCCGTTAAATTGGTGGGGAGGTTTACCGTTGTGAGGTCAACAAAGGACTTGAAGCCAGCAAGTTTAATACATTTAAGTCGCATAGTTTCTTAATTCGCCGCGTTAGTTTTTCTTAGGCTGATGATTCTTTTAGATCCGTATTTCATTAATTTTCGGTAACCTAAATAACTAAAATCAAAGCCCTGATAGTTTAGCTAAAGAAAGGCTAAACCACTAATCAAAATGGTGAATAAATACCATTTTACCATCACACAAATTCGAGTTTTAATTAATCAAGAAAAGTGCTCTCCAAACGGGCCAACCCGTTCTTAGTAAGGTATTATTCTCGGTCTATGGGGCTTAATATAGCCACAGGAATATAGTCACACGAACACGGTCACAAGAACACAGCCACAGTAGCTTGGCCCCAATCTATACCGACAATGAGCGAGAGCAAGAATGAGTATTGCAGAGTTTTCCCTTGGCGCCTCCTATTTACAGAAAGGTTGGCAACTAGCAAAGCAAAAAGAGCTACGTGCGTATCTGATCATCCCTGTCTTATTTAATGTTGTTTTCTTCAGTGTCATGATTTATTACACCATCCAAATGATGTCTGGCATGATTGGCGGGATAGGTGAAGGCTATGCACTTCCCGCCTACCTAGAGTGGGCTCGATCCAGCATTGATTTTTTACTCAGTGCGGTTGAAGCCTTTTTATGGCTAGTGGTGGGCTTGGTGCTGGTGTTTGTTGTGGGAACCACCTTCACTATGATCACTCATCTTTTTATTGCTCCCTTTAACGGACTCCTAGCGGAAAAGTGTGAAGCAACTCAAAGAGAACTGCGCTACCCCGAACATTCCATCTGGCAAATAATCGGTCGCTCTATAGCCAGAGAACTACAAAAATTAAAATATTGGATCTCTCGCGCCATACCCGTTTTAGTCATTGCCTTAATCCTCGGCTTCATCCCCTTAGTCCAGCTTGCAAGTCCAGTAATATGGTACACCTTTGGGGCCTGGATGATGGCAATCCAATACATTGATATCGCCGCGGATAACAATGGTTTAACTTTCCAACAAACCTTGGCGGTCTTGCGTCAAAACCGAAGTCTTATTTATGGCTTCGGCGCCATTGTGATGGTGTTGACCGTGATCCCTTTAGTCAATCTCGTCATTATCCCCGTGGCAGTGGTGGGCGCCACATTGCTTTGGGTGGAAAAGTTGGAAGCTGGAAACTTAGAGGTAGAAAAATTAGAAGTAGAAAAGTTAGAAGCACCAGCTCAATGAGATGCAGGCCTAACTTTGTGAACCTAACTTTGTGAACCTAACTTTGTGAACCTAACTTTGTGATCCTAACTTTGTAGCCACAAGTAACCTCGATAGCTCAAAGCCCAGCATCTTCTAAAAATGCAAATACAGCCTGATTAAAGGCATCCGGTTTATCAATATTGGAGGAGTGGCCAGCCCCTTCTAGCACCACTTTCTTTGCATTCGGGATTTTTCGAGCCATATAGTTAGCCGCATTAATATAGGCTTTATCACGCTCCCCAACCAACACTAGGGTGGGGACGGTAATTCCGGCGAGGGAATTCATCACTTTCGCATCATCTTGGGTCAACATACCCCGCGCTGCATTTGCCAAACCTTGTTGCGAAAAATGCTGTGAATCCGGCTTTAATTTCGAGGCTTCTAATCGCTCCGAGGTAGTGACCGACGTTTTATTCCAGTCGTCCCGGGCCTGGTCATTACGAAATCCGGGGCCGGTATCAAATAGCATTAACGCCTGTACCCGTTCTGAATTAATGATATTAAAGGACAAGGACATATACCCACCTAGTGAGAGGCCACTGATCACTGCTTTGTCAACATCACAGGCATCCAATAAACAATTCATGTCACTAAGGGTTAATGCTTCTGAGTATTCTGCAAGATCGCTGGGACTATCGGACCGCCCATGACCNCGCATATCCCANATGATCACTTTATATTTTTGGCTCAAGAAAGCNATCTGGTCTTTCCAAGTAATGGAAGTATCACCAAACCCGTGNNTGATTAAAATCGCCACCTCACCCTCACCTTCCACTTCGTAATAAACCTNTGTACCGTTATTGTTAATATAAGGCATTGATTTTTTCTCCCTAACGTAGCCGCCGCTAAATAATCAAAGGNCGCAAGAATATCATAATCTGAACCGTTTCGTTCCCCAAATAAAGCGAGGTTCCTTATCCTCTTGGAAAAGCAGCATCTTGGANAATAGACATTAACGGCNCGNGTTATTGATAGGATACATAACTCGTCAATCTCAATAACATTAGGGTACACTATCTCGGCTCATCGCCTTCCGCTATCAAATATTGATCAGCACAATAGCTCGGCTACGAAGAAACCTTGTTATTGATAGGCTCTCACTTGATAAAAATTTGCTGATATGGAGATCCCCTTATGACTTACCCAATGCCCGCAGTCAGTATTGCCGCCGTCCCAGGCCGTCGCCGAGCAGTGTTAGATTTCGCTAAAGAAATAGAAAAAGCCGGGTTTAGCGGGCTCTATTTGCCCAGTATGTCCGATTCGCTTTCTCTTTGTACCGCTATCGCTATGGAGACTAACACCATCACCATAGGCACAGGCATAACCCCTATTTACGGCCGTACTGCTGCTGACCTTGCCCAAACAGCTGCCTTTATTAAAGAAGTCTCNAACGATCGTTTCCGGTTTGGAGTGGGCGTAAGTCACGCNCCCGCACTNGCAGCCCAGGGGCTTAAAGGCGGCAAGCCTCTCGCGGATATGCGTCAGTTCGTGAATGAATATAAATCGGCAAAACGCGTAGGCGAAGTACCCCCTATTACTCTCGCCGCAATGCGAAAAAAAATGATCGGCCTTGCTAGCGAAATTGGCGACGGCATGATTATCGCCAATGGCGCCCGCTCTTATATAAAGGAGTCCCTGTTGGAGTTAACGGATGAGCAGCGCACTAACGAAGATTTTTTCATCGGTGACATGATNCCCACTTGTATTAGTGACGATGAAGANGCTGCCAAAGCGGTAAACCGNAAAACCTTGGTTATGTACACCATGCTGCCCAATTATCGAAATTATTGGAAAGCAGCCGGTTTTGAAGAGGAAATGGCCGCTGTGGAAGAGGTCATAAATAAAGGCGAAATGAAACGGATTCCTGAAGTGCTCAGTGACCGCTGNNTAGAACAAGTGACTCTATTTGGCTCCCCTACAAAAGTGCGCGACGGCATAGAAGCATGGTTTGACGCCGGTGTAAAAACACCGATCATTGTGCCCACTTCCGCCGCAGGAAACCAATTGAAAGCCCTTGAAGAACTGCTGGCTTTGTATTAGCTCTGTATTAGCTCTGTATTAGCTCTGTATTAGCTCCGCCTCAACACTTCATCANGACTAGCGCTAGGGGCTCATCGGCCCCTTTAGCTTCGCTAACCATTCACTAACCTGTATTTCAGAGTAATAGAAAGTAGCAGAGAGTAGCCATGATCGATAAGACAATGACCGATAAAACACGCACCGACAAAACACCAAACGATGAAGGTGCCAATGCGCCGCAACAACCAAACATAATTGCAATTCTTGGGGGCACTGGCGCTTTAGGCGGCGGTCTGGCAAGACGCTGGAGTCGGGCCGGATACCAGATCATCATCGGCTCACGCACCGCTGAAAAAGCAGAGTCTGCTGCTACCGAACTGCTTAATGAATTTCCCGATCTAAATGTGACGGGGTCAGACAACCTTAACGCAGCTAAAAGCGCAGACCTAGTAGTGCTCACCGTCCCCTTCGCTCATCAAATTTCCACCTTAGAAACCGTACAAGCTGCATTAACGGGAAAAATTTTAATTGATGTCACCGTCCCGCTAAAGCCACCCAAAGTCGGTACAGTTCAGCTACCGGAACAAGGTTCCGCAGCACAGATGGCCCAAGCTTTATTAGGGGAGGATGTACAAGTGGTCTCTGCATTTCAAAACGTCAGTGCCCAGCACCTCAATGAAGATCACGCCATCGCCTGTGACGTGCTGGTGACCGGTAATAAAAAAATCGCGCGAGATCAGGTCATCACTCTGGTAGAAGCAGCCGGTCTAAAGGGTTGGCACGCGGGTCCTTTAGCCAATTCAGCAGCGGCAGAGGCAATGACATCCGTATTAATCAGCATCAATCGGCATCATAAAATTATCGGTGCCGGGATTATCATTAGCGGAGAAGCTAAATCCTAGATTAGAGCATATTAAGTCGGAGTATATGCAAATAATGGAACTCACTTTTAGCGCCCTCATGGGCATTCCCTTAGTTGAGCCCGAAGATAATGTAGCTCAGCTCATATTGGATGCAGCCGAGGCTAATCAGAAAAAAATTATCGCAAATGACGTTATTGTTATCGCCCAAAAAATAGTCTCAAAAGCGGAAAATCGGTACGTCGTGCTCGACTCCGTAACGCCGTCGGAAGAGGCTATAAAATTGTCTTTGGAAGTACAGAAAGACCCTCGCTACGTTGAACTGGTTTTGCGACAATCAAATACTGTCATTCGCAAGAAACCCAACGTACTAATTGTGGAACATGAGTTAGGATTTATTCACGCTAACGCGGGCATGGATCAATCCAATATAGAACACCCAGACGGACAAGAACGTGTCTTGTTACTACCGAAGGACTCGGACGCTAGTGCTGAAAAAATTCGGCAATACGTTCAACAAAAGCTTGGCGTCAATGTGGGCGTTATTATTAATGACAGCATGGGCAGAGCTTGGCGAAACGGCACTCTGGGCCTCGCTATCGGCGTAGCAGGATTTAATGCGCTGGAAAATTATGTGGGTGGGCAGGATATATTTGGTCGCGAGTTAGTGGTGACGGAGGTAGCAGCCGCAGATGAAATGGCAGCAGGAGCTTCTCTAGTCATGGGGCAAACTCAAGAAAAAACTCCCGTGGTATTAGTCAGAGGCTATCAACCGACAGAGCCCTCTGATCCTGCAGAACAAGGGGTGAAACCACTCTTACGGCCTAAAGAACTAGACCTTTTTCGATAATTGATATGAACCAAGACAAAAGTAACTCTCCCCTTGAGGGGGACCAAAAGCCTATCTATCTTGCACTATCCGGCGGTGTGGGCGGTGCAAAATTAGCGCTAGGCTTAAGCCAGTTATTGGCTCATCGCCTTTTTGTCATGGCCAATACCAGTGATGATTTTATCCATCTAGGACTCAATATATCCCCCGACTTGGACACGGTGATGTATACCCTGGCAAACCTTAATAATAAAGAATTGGGCTGGGGTCTAGCGAACGAAAGTTGGCAGTTCATGAATGCGCTGGAACAATTGAATCAACCTAATTGGTTTAGACTGGGTGACCGTGACTTGGCCACGCATATCACCCGCACCGAACTACTCAAGCAAGGCAACACCTTATCACAAGTCACTCAGCGTCTAACTGTAGCACTGGACATTGATGCTCATATTTTTCCCATGACAGACCAAGTCGTTTCCACGTTTGTACGGTTAGAGGACGGGTCAGCTCTGGGGTTTCAGGAATATTTTGTCAAAGAACAGTGCCAACCCAAAATATCAGGGTATTTTTTCGAAGGAATTGAGAAAACCAAATCGAGCAAACAGTTTATCAGCACCCTTGATAACCCTAATTTAGCGGCCATCATCATTTGCCCATCCAACCCATTTGTCAGCATTGAGCCCATATTATCGATTCCTGAAACCGCCGATGCAATTCGGCAACACCCCGCTCCGGTGATCGCAGTTTCTCCCATTATCGCCGGGCAAGCGGTGAAAGGACCTACTGCAAAAATGATGCAGGAGCTAGGCATACCCAGCTCTGTATTAGGGGTAGCGGAATATTATCAGCAGCAGCATGGCGACCTGATAGACTGCTTTATTATTGACCATAAAGATCAACATTTACAACCCGAATTAGAATCCATGGGGCTATCTGTATTGGCCGTCAATACCATGATGAATACGCTGCAAGATCGTGTTACCTTGGCAGGCCATTGCCTCTCCTTGGCAGCACAATGGACTAGCGAGCATAAAGAAAAATGAAGCAGCATATCATGCATAACAGGGGGATTATTACCGCCGCTGTGGTGCCTATTAAATCATTGCAGAAAAGCAAACAACGTCTGGCCAACCTGTTAAGTCAACAACAGCGGGCCGACCTTAGTCTGGCGATGCTCAAAGATATACTGCATACACTTTTACTGTGCAGAGACATCCATAAGATAGTCATTGTTACCAGCGATCCTCAGATCAACCGTATTGTGCTAGATTATGATTTGGAAGTACTACCCGAACCAGCCCAAACCGGCCTTATTAATGCAGTCACCTACGCCGGTGAAACCCTGGCGAAACAAGGCGTCCACAGAATGCTATTCATTCCCGCCGATGTGCCATTGGTGAGAGAGCAAGAGATACAACGGATTCTAAACCCCATCATTAACGCTAAAGAATTAACCCACCCTGGACTAATCCACTCTGGGCTAATGCACATAGTGCCTGCCACGCAAAGCGGCGGCAGCAATTGCATTAGCTGCATGCCAGCGGATTGTATGACCTTTAGTTTTGGTGAAAACAGTTGTGCCCGCCATGTGAAAATTGCCCGCCAGTTGAACTTACATACCATCGTTACTAAATTGGCCGGTATTGGTTTAGACGTTGATACCCCTGAGGACTTAGCTCAATTGGCGCAACAGTTAATGACTGATGACTCAGACGAGAGATTCGCGGTAAGAGGACAACACACTTATCGTTTTTTATTGGACAGCGGCATTCTAAAACATCTACAAACCCCAGAACGTGTTGCAGAATACATCAGGGCTAGGAACTAGTATGACCGAACTTGCGCAAATCTACTCAGCAATCAGTGCGGGACTTCAATCTGATCCTAAGAAAACGGATTACCAGAGGCTGGATGACGCTGAGGCATTGGCCTTGTCCAATGAAGAAGACACTTCAAAACTGGTGGCTATCGCCAGTCAAATCAGAGACCAGGGTCACGGACAATTATTTTCCTACTCCCGAAAAGTGTTTATTCCGCTCACTCATTTATGCCGCGACGTCTGCCACTATTGTACTTTTGCTCAAGTACCCAAAAAGATAAAGGCCCCCTTCTTGACCGTGGAAGAGGCCGTGGCCATTGCACAAAAAGGAGCGCTTAGCGGTTGTAAAGAAGCACTTTTTACACTGGGCGATCAACCGGAAGCCCGGTACAAAGTAGCCCGTGAATGGCTGAAAGAAGAGGGTTTTGCCTCAACCTTAGATTACCTGGCCCATGTAGCGCAGCAAGTATTTGATCAAACCGGATTGTTGCCCCATCTTAACCCGGGACTCATGTCGTTGGATTCCATGTTGATGCTAAAGAAGGTATCCGTATCCATGGGCATTATGCTGGAAAGCGCATCGAATCGCCTCACTGAAAAAAACATGCCTCACTACGGCTCTCCAGATAAAATCCCCGCAAGACGTATCGAGACCATTCGCTTAGCAGGAGAAGCGGCGATCCCCTTTACCTCCGGCATTCTTATCGGCATAGGCGAAACTCGTCGAGAAAGAATTGAATCACTGTTAGTGCTACGAAGCTTGTATGAAGAATACGGTCACCTGCAAGAAATCATTATTCAAAACTTTCGAGCCAAACCCAGTACCTTGATGGCTATGGCGCCGGAACCGGATCTTAATGAATTGGTCTGGACCATTGCCATGGCACGGATTATTTTTGGTCCCCAGATGAACTTGCAGGCACCACCGAACTTGAGTCCAGGAGTGCTACCTCAGTTGGTGAACGCAGGGATCAACGACTGGGGGGGTGTTTCTCCGGTAACACCGGATTTTGTTAATCCTGAAGCGCCTTGGCCACACCTGGAACAGTTAGAACAAGAGACAAAAAAAGCAGGAAAACT
The DNA here is from genome assembly GCA_016765265.1 of Pseudomonadales bacterium. Taxonomy (GTDB): domain Bacteria; phylum Pseudomonadota; class Gammaproteobacteria; order Pseudomonadales; family DC-out160; genus DC-out160. The sequence continues at coordinate 12,021 of JAESQG010000107.1, forward strand.
GTTACTGGAACGTTTAGCTATTTATCCAGACTTTGCCCTGGACGCCTCGCGCTGGACCGATACAAATATCACTCCGTCCGTATTACGCGCTATTGATGGACAAGGTTTTGCACGATGTGACAGTTGGTTTGCAGGCGCAATACAAGCTCCTTCTGATGCTGATTTAGCACTTGTAGATTCGAGTCTATCGGTGACACCCAGCAGTCAGATCAAACGCATCATCGATAACTTAATAAATCCGACTGATCCTCACAAGAATATCGATGTACAAGATATCGATGTACAAGATATCGTTACCTTAATGGAAGCAAGAGGCGAGGACTTTAGCTATCTATGTCAGGCAGCTGACCAGCTTCGGCAACAAGTGAACGGGGAGACCATCACTTACGTGGTCAATAGAAATATTAACTACACCAATATTTGTTATTTCAAATGTCAGTTCTGTGCCTTCTCCAAAGGCAAGACCAGTGACGATTTGCGAGGCAAGCCTTATGACCTTAGTCTGGAGGAAATACAACGTCGCAGTTTAGAAGCCTGGCAACGGGGCGCCACTGAAGTCTGTTTACAAGGGGGAATCCACCCCAGCTATACCGGGCAAACTTATATCGATATTTGTCTCGCCATCAAGGAAGTCTGTCCCGACATCCACATTCATGCCTTTTCTCCCTTAGAAGTATGGCAAGGTGCACACACTTTAAATATTTCATTAGAAACTTTTCTGATTCGTCTGCACGATGCAGGTCTAAACACCCTGCCAGGAACGGCCGCTGAAATCCTAGATGACGAAGTACGAGCAGAGTTGTGCCCCGATAAAATAAACACTGCCCAATGGGAGGAAGTCATGACTACCGCCCATCGAGTTGGTTTTAATACTACTGCTACCTTGATGTTTGGACATATTGAAAAATACCGGCACGTAGCGCGACACCTACTACGCCTGCGTTCTCTGCAACAGACTCATCACGAGAATAATTTACAAAACAATCTACAAAACAATCTACAAAACAATCTACAGAACAATCTACAAAACAATCTACAGAACAAGCCACAGACCGGCCTTAAAACAAACGGTTCAGATTCTGCACTTCCAAATACCGGATTCACTGAGTTTGTTTTACTTCCCTACGTTCATATGGAAGCGCCTCTTTACCGTAAGGGCAAGTCAAGATCCGGCCCTACATTTAGAGAGAGCGTAGGACTGCACGCTATTTCTCGCCTAGTACTACATCCCTACTTCAACAACATACAAGTATCTTGGACCAAAATGGGACACCTAGGAGCCGCTGCCTGTCTCAATGCCGGCGTCAATGATTTGGGCGGCACCTTAATGAATGAAACCATTACACGATCCGCAGGCGCCAGCCATGGTCAGGAAACATCACCCGCTTCTATGGAAGAAATTATTCGTGGAGAGGGTCGCGTTCCACAGCAACGAGGCACTCAATATCAAAAGGCGTCGCAATCACAAATGAGCCAATCTTTTGTGGCGAACCCACTCACCGATCCCATCTATGATGGCGTAAACAATTCACCGTCGGCTAAACCCAAACTTATTCGGTTTAGCAATAGCCCCAACTCTCCTAATGCAAACGCAACCACATTCAATCAACAAACAGAGGAAAACTCAGCATGAAATTAGGTATGGTAGCCGGATATTCTGGCAAATACATAGACCCACAAATAGATAAAATTAAATTTGCTGAAAGTCTCGGCTACGAAAGTACTTGGACAGCGGAAGCCTACGGCTCTGACGCCGTTTCTACCGCATCTTGGATTCTTGCACAAACGGAAAAAATGAAAGTGGGAACCGCCATTATGCAAATGCCCGGTAGAACTCCCGCCCTAGCTGCGATGACAGCTATGTCTTTAAACCAATTGTCAAAAGGTCGGTTTATTGCTGGCTTAGGTGCTTCTGGTCCCCAGGTTGTAGAAGGTTGGCACGGAGTGGCTTATGGTCGCCCCATCACTCGTACCCGAGAATACATTGCCATTATGAGAAAGATTATGGCGCGAGAGGGTCCTACTGAATTTGAAGGCTACCATTACAACCTCCCCTATAAAGGCGATGATGCCACTGGCTTAGGCAAACCACTGAAAAGTATATTAGGCGCTGACACTAATATTCCTATCTACACTGCATCTATCACACCAAACGGAATCGCCTGTGCCGCTGAAATTGCGAATGGTTTTTTCCCTGTATGGATGAGCCCAGATCAATACGCCATTTTTGACAAAGATGTTCAAAAGGGTCTTGATAAATCGGGCCGAACATTAGCAGATTTTGACATCGCTCCCTTCGTTACCGCCATTATGGGAGACGATGTTAACTCCTGTCGTGTACCGGTGAAAGGCATGCTCGCTCTTTATATTGGCGGCATGGGTGCACGAGAGAAAAACTTCTATAATGATTACGCCACTAAAATGGGTTATGGGGATGATGCCAAAATCATTCAAGATCTTTATCTCGATGGCAAGAAAATGGAAGCGATGGCGGCAGTACCCGATGCATTAGTGGATGAAATAGCCTTAGTAGGCCCCAAGGAGCGGATCATAGAACGTTTACAAGTATGGAAGGAGGCGGGTAAAAAGGGCCACGTAGGCACCATGCTTATCGGTAGCGCTCAAAATGAAGTGCTAGAATTAATAGCCGAAGAAATGCTGTAATAATCCATCCGTCAGTTAACGTCCTCAGCCTTCAAGCTAGGACGTTAACTATTCACAAACGTTAACTGTTAAAAAATGTCAATGCAAGCCGTTGCGTGACTCATATAACCCTTCCCAGAATACCGCTACACCGTCCAACATCTCATTACCGTATTTAAGAAAGTCAT
>JAESQG010000108.1 GCA_016765265.1 Pseudomonadales bacterium
GAATCCAGAGGGAACGCACATTAAGTGCGGCAGGAATTCGCTTTCGGCGAACCGAGTCTGAAATGGGTACGGATGATGTCCGCACGCTTTTGCGAACAATAAGACTTGATGGGACTCATCGCAGATGAGGTCCTAGAAACAAACGATATCAATAGTGCATTGCGATCGTTATTGCGCGGTGGTATGCCTTTTATGAGTGGCGGCAGGATGCCCGGTATACAAGACATGTTGCGCAAGTTGCGCGAACAACGTCGCCAACAATTACAGCGTTTTAATCTAGACAGCGTATTCGATCAACTAAAAGAACAATTGGAAAATATTTTAGCTAAGGAGCAGCAGACCATTGACGATTGGTTGAATGGTAAAGTGGGCGAATCAGCAAAAGATTATGTTGAAAAAACTGAGGAACAAAATAACCAAAATAAAGAGAATAAAGAGAATAAAGAGAATAAAGAAACTACAGAGGGGAATTTTTCTCAAGCTGTTTTTAAAAGTATTGCCCAGCGCCACCAACAACAACTACAACAACTGCCCGAAGACGTAGGTGGCAAAATAAAAACCTTGGAGAACTATGAGTTCCTCAATACCGAAGCCCAAAAAGAGTATTTAGAAATTCTCCGACAGTTGCGGGATGCGATGACTCAGAGCTTTTTCAAAGACATTAGTAATATGGTTGAGTCCATGTCAGAAGGTGATCTCTCTCGTATGAAAGAGATGGTAAAAGCACTGAATGAAATGCTCAACAAACATATCGGTGGAGAAGACCCCGGCTTCGATGGTTTTATGAATCAATTCGGGGATATGTTCGGTGATAATCCGCCTAAATCGATAGAAGAACTGCTCGCTCAAATGGAAGCGCAAATGGCTGCAACCCAGTCTCTAATGAACTCTCTGTCGCCGGATCAACGAAATCAATTAGAGTCTTTATTAGGGCAGAAGCTAGGAGACCCTGAGCTACAACAAGAGCTAATGAAATTAAGCAAAGAACTGGCCTTTTTGAACCCTAAAGGACAGGACTATCCCTTTAGTGGTGCTGACGATATTGATTTGCAAACGGCAATGAAATTAATGGACGAACTCCAAAAGCTGGAAAAAATGGAGGGCCAATTTAGAGATATAAAAGACTTTTCTGATTTAAACAATATCGATAGTGATTTAATGCGGGAACTATTGGGCGACGTCAGCGCCGCTGAGCTTGACGAGTTAAAAGATATTTTAGACACCCTAGAAAAAGCCGGCTTTATACAAAATGATGGTCAGCGATGGGAAATGACCCCGCGTGGAACCAGAGTTATCGGGCAAAAAGCATTAGAGGAAATCTATCAAAAATTAAAACAACAAAACCTTGGCAACCATCGTAGTGCCAAGGAAGGACATTTCGGAGATCAACAAGAAGAAAGTAAACCTTATGAATTTGGTGACCCCTTCCATTTACATATTCCACGAACCCTAAAAAACGCCATAAAAAGAAAGGGCAACCAAACAAAAATTGAATTACAACAAGAGGACTTTGAAATTCACCGTCACGAACTCAATACTAGAACCTCTACCGTATTGTTACTTGATTTATCATGGTCTATGGCGCTACGGGATGCCTTTTTACCCGCAAAGAAAGTCGCTATGGCTTTGCACCATTTAATTTCCACAACCTATCCCAAAGACCAATTGGACGTAATTGGTTTCTCCGCCTATGCCAAAGAAATTAAAGCAAAAGAACTGGCAAAAATCGATATAGATCAGTTCACCCTCGGTACCAATATGCATCACGCACTGCTACTAGCAGAAAAAAAATTATCCAAACAACATTCAGGCACCAAACAAATCATCATGATTTCGGACGGTGAACCTACTGCACATATGGAAGACGGTTACCCCTATTTTGAATACCCTCCCAACCCAATGACAATCGCTAAAACCTTATTAGCGGTAAAACGTTGCACTAAGAAACATATCGCCATCAATACTTTTATGCTTGATCAAAGCCCTTATCTGAAAGAATTTATGGATCAGGTAGCACGCATCAACGGTGGGCGCGTTTTCTATACCTCTCCCGAGAGGTTAGGGGAATACATACTGCATGATTATGTGGAAAATAAGCGTAAGCACATAGGAAAGGCGCGATAGCAGCTCAGTTGCTTCTAGAATATGAAGTGGAATCACGAAAAAGGCCCTAAAACAATTTTCAGTCTTAGGGCCTTGTTACAGATGAACTGTAAAGATGCTATCTAAATAGCTTGTACACTTCCCCAATGCCGCGAGCATAAGGCGCCGGAGCAAACCGCTTCACACGCCACCAAATCTTGGCATCTATTTGAGGCATCATATACAACTTACCCTTGTCCAGCGCAGAGAGTGTCTGCCTTGCTACCTTGTCGCTATTAGTAAAGGCTAATTTTTCCATAGCCCGCGCGCCCATTTCTTTATCTTCTTTCGAAATTCTACTGTTTTCAATAATGTTGGTCGGCACCATGGTTGGACATAAAACGGTAACGTTAACACCCGTACCCACAAGCTCCGCCGCCAAGGTCTCGGAAAGTGATAACACACCCGCCTTGGTCACATTATAAGCCCCCATTTCTGGTGCAGCGGCAAAAGCTGCGGCAGAGGCAACATTAATTATTCCGCCATAACCTAAGCCTTTTAGTTTAGGTGTGAAAAAATGACAACCATGGATAACACCCCAAAGATTCACCTTCATTATCCATTGCCAATCCTTCATCGACATTTCACCAATACTACCACCGGCCCCAACGCCTGCATTATTCACGAGTAGCGTGATGGGTCTTTCAAGTAAGTCTTCAGCTTCATTTGATAGCTTTTCCATCGCACTCTCACTGCCCACATCACACTGATAGGCAATAGCTTTCGTCCCAAGCTCCTTTAGCATTGTGGCCGTATTCTGCGCAGCTTTCAGATCTATATCTACACAAATTACTTGACCACCTCGTCGGGCGATTTCATATGCAAAGCTTTTACCAATTCCACTGCCAGCCCCAGTAACAACGGCTGCAGATTTTTGGGACACTTTTAAAGCGGTTATACTCATTGTCTTAATATCCTATAGTTCGAGGGCTATCTGGGTGTTAATTAAATTAGCGAAGAGAAACATCGCCTGACACTACATCATACAACCGAGCCAAACGCAAAGTCAGTCTAGCGCAAATCATTGTAGTTTTCATAGTTATATTGAATCTTGATTTGCCGCAAATTTAAGTGCCAAACGAATATCCAGCTAAGAGAAAAAACCACAGATCACAGTGACGAAGTAGCCTATAAGCGCGACCCCATGTGATGAGTCTATTAACTACAAGCTCCTGCAATGACAAGCTCCTGCAACGAGAAGACGGTACAACTACAAGACCGTACAACTACAAGATCCTGTAAAAAGGCAGAGATTTAAATAATGATAAAGCTATTAGGGCGGTAATAAATATCTCAACATGCTCAATGACTAACCGTTAGTGCAGTATAAAATCCACGTGAAAATAATTCACCTATTTTCCGCAAGAGTCCTAATCTCTAATTTACGTAAACCCAGCAACCGATTGTTCGGCATCCAGTCCATCTCTCCGGCTAACTCAAACCCATCGTAGCGTTTGACAAGCTCCTTTAAGGTAACTGAAATTTCCATACGCGCGAGACTTGCGCCCAAACAGAAATGAACCCCCGCACCGAGTCCAGCATGCTTGTTTGGCCAGCGAGAAATATCAAACTCAAAGGGCTTTTCAAAAAAACGTTCATCGCGATTAGCAGACATTTCCCAAAATGTCACCTTATCGCCTAGTCGAATGGTCTGCCCATGCATGGTTACATCCTCAGTGGCAGTACGACGCTTGTAGATAGAAGGAGTAGTCCAACGAATTATCTCTTCTACCGCCGATCGCATCAACGAAGGATCTTTCTTTAATAGGTGAAATTGTTCCGGATTATCAATAAAAGCTTTGATTGTTCCACCTAACGCACTACGAGTTGTTTCTGCACCGGCCGGAAATAATAAGGTAAAAAAGGATAATAGTTCATGGTCATTTAGTTTTGTTCCATCCTCCTCAAATTCCGCGTGGACAATAGTGGACAAGATATCTTTAGCCGGATTGAGGCGTTTATCCGCAATGATAGTCTTCGCTTCATTACGGATTTTGATCATATACTCCCGATCAAGAATAGATGAGGAGGTAGCAGCCAGCCCTTTATCAACCCATTCCACTAGCTGTGCTCGAGTATTCATGGGAACACCCAAAACATTGCAAATAGTTTGCAAAGGTACTTCTCTAGCTATCTTTGTCACAAAATCAAAAGAGTCTTGTCCTTCAACACCGTCTAACAGATCCCCTACTAATGTTGTCAGTCCCTCCTCCAGTTGATTTACCGCCCTAGGCGTAAAACCTTTATTAACTAGAGCCCGCAGTCTGCGGTGCAGAGGGTTATCCGTCATATTCAGCGAGACGCCCGCACTGCGCTCGTCCTTTATTCCCGTACCACCGCCTGTGCGATCACCGGCCTTATCAGATGAGAATCTAAGGGGATCGCGCTGGATGGCGGCGACATCGCTATACCGACTGATAACCCAAAAACCCTCTCCATCAGGAGTCACTTCAGTGGGCTCATGCCAAAATACCGGAGCATTATCACGTAACCAATTAAAGGACTCGTGAGGAAAACCCTGAGCAAAACTCATATCATCAGAAAGGTCTACTACTGCAAATTTGTTATCTGTCGCCATAATTTAAATTACCATCTCTACGCGGGAAACTTGCTTGTAATATCCTAATCGTACGATTAGCTAGTTTCAATAGTTTAAATTAAATATAAAGATCCCGACAAGACTATACAAGGTCTATACAAGGTCTATGGAAAGCTAGCGACATATATCTATTAGAGACCATACGTATTAGAGACCATATGTTTTAGAGACAATAGGCATTGTTAGATTGTATCATTTATATCCTTCACGGGAGGTATAGCGATACCCGTCAAATTCGCCTCAGATTATAATAAGTAAGAGGTATCTATGGCTAAAGAATTAATATGCATCGCCTACAACGAAAGGGATAGGCCCAACCATTAGCCGCTCTCTCTTAGGCTTCAAGAGCATCGGCATTTATTAAAAACTCTGCTGTTTTTTCTGTTTCTTCCATAGGAAGTAAGTGTCCACCTTCCATTACCAAGAGTTTGCCTTGAGGCACAAGACTAATAAATCCCTGGTACAAACCAATAGGAAAAAGCCCCTTGGATGCCTTCACTAACTGAACAGGACACTTAATCTGTTTTGCCCGTTCAAAGACATCTACGCTGCCGGTGGCTTCAAAGATAGAGGCTTCAACTTCCGGCGGGCAACAAAGCTCCACGTCACCGTCCGCCCGATCTTGCATACCATGCTCTAAATAAAGTGCATATGATTCGTCGCTCCAATTCTTAAATACAGGTTTTTGACGCCAAGCCAGTCCCGCAGTTTCTCGGTCTGGCCAAATACTGCGGCGACGTCTCGCCATTTTTGCAATCACAACACCAGGCTTGGGCCCTTCTGGCGGCGTCATATTAAGCGTCTTCATCATTGAATCACTTGGTCGCAGGGGTGGATCGAGCATGACTACCCGATCAAACAAATCTACTTCGCCAGCCGCTGCCGCCGAAATAACCCCTCCTAGGGAATTGCCTGCTAGAAGAGCAATTTTCTTTTGCCCTTTATCCGCCAATATTTGTCGACTTAATTCAAGCAAATCGTCCACTAAATATTGCCAATGATAACCCTCCGGTGGTGCAGGTTTCGAGGAGCTTCCATGACCACGAAAGTCATACGCAATGACATGATAGTGAGGCAGCAGTAATCGCGCTAGGGGTGCCCAAACTCCAGCACAAAACCCATTGGCATGGGCAAGTAGTGCAATGGGTTTATCGTTCTTCCATTCTAGACCGGTGATTTTTGTTTCTGAATTGATTTGCCACTCTCTAAACACGGGTTCGGGATTAAATGTCATAGGATCTACTGCTTAAGATTTGTTAATATTACGGAGCTAAAGTCGACGCATTATACTGTCCAAAGTACAAGCTTAAAAGAGAAGCTGGCTAACCTTGTGGCACAGAAAACGCTCCAATCGTAGAATGTCAATCTACACAGCCACTAATAGGCCAATCATTTGAGGCTATTAGTCAGAACTATTAGTTAGCACAATCACTTATCTGTGAACATTATGAATGCCAGTCATGTAGTCACGGTCAGGTAGTCACGCAATAATATCAAGCTCTAAGTAAATTAATTTGTCGACTAATGAGTCGATTGTTTAAAAATGAATAGATTGTAAGGAGAAAGAAATGAGTGGACAAGTCACTGAACTAAACACAGTTCTAATTGAAAAAACGGGCCAGTACGCAAAAATCATCATGAACAGGCCAGATAAGTTTAATGCCATTAGTCCGGAATTGATCACTGATATTATTACCGCGATCAAACAGGTCAAAGACGACGATTCCGTACGAGCGATCATACTCACGGGAGCAGGAAAGTCCTTTAGTGCAGGCGGTGATGTTCACAAAGATTTAAATCCTTTACGCCACATGGAGGCCATCGAGTTTAAAAAATACTTTGCCCATGCTGAGGAACTNTANATAGGTATTATNGAGCTGGAAAAACCTGTGATCGCAGCGATAAATGGATACGCCGTCGGAGCCGGTCTTGATTTAGCCATCGCATGCGATATCAGAATCGCAGCCGACGATGCCCAAATGGGAGAGTTTTTTGTGCGCATGGGACTGGCGCCAGAGTTAGCACCTTACATGCTACCCAGGTTAGTGGGGATGGGTTGGGCCAATCGATTGTGCTTAACAGGGGAATTAATCGATGCAAAAAAAGCAGAAAAAATCGGATTGGTAGAAGAAGTCGTACCCGCCGATAAGCTTTTACCCACAGCGGAAAAACTCGCGGCACAATTAGCTGAAGGTCCTGCCGCCATAGGGATGATCAAAAAGGCGATCAACCAGTCCTTACACATGAATGCGAGAGCCTCTCTCGATTATGTCGCCGGGTTGCAGTTCCAACTATCAAAAACGGAGGATCACGCCGAAGCGGTAACAGCTTGGTTAGAAAAAAGGAAACCACAATTTACCGGAAAGTAACTCATCAGGAATGATCTGTGAGAATGATCGGTGGAAGTGATTTGCCGAGAACGAGNGTGAGATCCGCTTTGGTTCGCCCTTTAAAAGCGATCATGGTATATTCNTCTCGTTTCTCATTTCGGATGCCCAACTGCGGTTTACAGGATCACCGAAATTTCAATTCAATACTCACCAACATAGTGACTAATTAGACTAACAGGGAGCTATCTCGAATGACTAAATTTGGCGAATACCTCAACATTAATGTCAACATTGAGGATCATATTGCATCAGTGGAAATGGACAACGGCCCAGCTAATTTTTTTGATATAGAAATGCTAGCGTCTCTCGCTGACTGTTTTGAAGATCTCGATAAAGAAGAAAGTTGCCGGGTATTGCTGCTAACATCAACGGGCAAAGCATTCTCTGCTGGCGCCAATTTTCAGGCTGGGACTACGACCGCTAAGGGATTAGATAAACCGGGTAGAGGTCACCTTTACGATCAAGCCGTACGCCTATATTCAAACCGTAAACCCATTGTTGGCATCATTAATGGCGCCGCGGTCGGAGGTGGTTTAGGGCTATCCTTGGTACCGGATTTTCGCGTAGGTTGCGGTGATTCTAGGTTNGCCGCAAACTTTACCCGTCTTGGCATTCACCCTGGGTTTGGACTCTCTTATACCCTGCCTAAATTAATCGGCCANCAACATGCCAATGATATGTTTTACACAGGACGTCGTGTGAAGGGAGAAGAAGCGAAAGAGATGGGATTGCTCGACCGCTTGGTGGCCAAAGAGGATATGCTGAAAGTCGCCACTGACATGGCAAGAGAGCTCGCCATTAGCGCCCCACTAGCGGTGATGTCCATACGTGAGACTCAACGTATGGGGTTACCTGAAATCATAAGAAAAGCGACGGATAGAGAACTAGCTGAGCAGAATTGGTTATTTACAACCGAAGATGCGAAAGAANGTGTTAAAGCNATGGGGGATCGCCGTGAGCCTGTTTTCACAGGAAAGAAACCTGAACCGAAATAAGTTTTACCCCGATATCATATCACCCCACGATAGGTTTATGATCTAGCTTAGTGATCCAACCTATTAATGTAAGTCGCGATTCCCAGCAAGAAAGCCAAGACGGTTGTTGGGTGTCGTTTNTCNGGCCTNCCNNNNCNGCCTACCTACCCAAAGCGATTACCGCCTTATGTCCTCGAACCCACGCCTAAGACGCTCCCTTTTATTTGTTCCAGGTGGAGAGGATCGCCGTTTAGAAAAAGCCAAAACTAGCGCAGCCGATACCATCCTTTTTGATTTAGAAGACTCGGTTCCTTTAGATCAAAAAGAGAAAGCCAGAGACAAGGTGACAAAGGCCTTAAGTCTTCGAGCTTTCGGTGAATCAGAACCTGCTGTACGCGTTAACGCGCCCAGCTCCCCCTATTGCAAAGACGACATTAGTGCAGTAGTCGAGGCCGGCGCGACAGCGATTATGTTGCCTAAATCAGAAAACCTCGAGACAGTAGAAGCACTTTGTAATTTGATTAAAAACAAAGAGTCCTCAAAAANCCCCATCCAAATTCTTGCTTTGGTGGAGACACCTTTGGGTNTTCTCAATGCTGCTGANCTTTGCGCAAAAGTGGATAGAATAAGTGCCCTTTGTTTTGGCCATGCTGATTTTTCACTGGAAATGGGTCTAGCTGAGGCTGATGCCTCCCAAGGAGTTATATTTAATGCGCGGTGCCAAATAGCTATTACTGCAAAGTCTTATCAACTGGCACCCATCGATAATGTTTGTNTATCAGTGAAAGATGAGGCCACCTACCGTAGGGATGTTGCGTTGGGCATACAGTTGGGTTTTGAAGGAAAAATGTGTATTCACCCTATGCAGGTGGATATCGCTAACGAAATGTTCTCGCCCACTTCGGAACAAATTGAATACGCCCATCAAGTGATAGAGGGATGGCAAAACGCGCAACGCAANGGATTAGCCGTTTTCACCATTAATGATAAAATGGTGGATGCCCCCCTAATAGCTGCACAAGAGCGCGTGCTGCTAAGAGCNGCCAAAGTAGGCTTGCTNTAGTTATACCCCCATCTGAGACTANCTGNGNAGCTNTAACAGCCATTTTAGATCACTCATCTACTCTTCGCGATTAAACTCTTCTGTTCTATGCTAAGAAGAGTTAAAGGGAGGTATCTATGGGTTCGATAGCCGTCATTAGTAGCGACGACCAGCTCAATAACATGATTCTCGACTACTGCGAGTCTCTTGAGGATGACGCCTTTATTCCGTTTTTTTTGAGTTCAACGGAGAAGGCCCGATTGAGCCTCGATTTTGACCTACCCCAAATTGCCATTATCAATTGCATAGACAAAAAAATCGATACTCCCCGCATTTTGGAAACCTTGCGCAAAGATCCCTGGCTTCACTCCTGCGGCATTATCGCCTTACATAACGAAACCGATGAAAGTAAAATCCACGACATGTTCAAAGATACCAATCTTATCGCGTCTTTACAGATGGATATGGTTGAAAGTAACTTTGGGCGTGTATTACGGATTTTACAGAAACACTCACAAATGATTTTCCACACAGAGATTCAAGGTTTGTTTTCTCGCCAGGTTAGCTGCAACTACGAGCTCAGCAATGACCCATTCGATGTGCACATTTACGCAAACATTGTTGAAAATTTTCTTTTTAATATGAACCTATTGGAACCCAACACTCGCGGGTCCATCAGTATCATTCTTATTGAGCTGCTGATGAACGCCATTGAACATGGCAACTGCGATATCAGTTTCGAGGAAAAAAGCGAATGGATGAAGAGTGGGCATAACATCTTTGAACTCATTATGGATAGACAGCAAAATCTCGCAATAGCAAAAAAACGTGTGAGTTTTAGTTATACCATCAATCCGGACAAATCCACATTTACCATAAGAGACGAGGGTAATGGATTTGATCACGAAAAATATACTCAGATGTCACAAGTTGAAAACATTCGAGAACGCCATGGCCGCGGAATTCTCATGGCAAATTTCTATGCCGAAAAACTACATTACAATACTGCAGGTAACGAATGCACTTTCGTCATCAACCACCTTGAACACGAGAACAACACCGTTCCTATTATATTCCAAGAAAAGGAAGCTACTTCGTACAAAGATGGGGAAATTATATTTTCTGAAGGCGATAGTTCAGACGACTTGTACTACATCGTATCAGGAAAATTCAATATCATTTCAAATGGTCGTCAATTTACCAAACTAACCAGTGATGATATTTTCTTGGGAGAAATGTCCTTCTTACTTAATCATAAACGGTCCGCTACAGTGGTATCTGATGGCACTACCAAACTAATTAAAATTTCTAAACGCGTTTTTGTTAACGCCATTAAGCAAAATCCTCATTACGGTATATTCCTAGCTCGGTTATTAGCTCAACGACTTAGCAGAGCAAGCCAGTCATAAGGTCACGTGCACCAGAAGTCTGTTCGTTAATGATTTTATTCAGTGCTGATAAATTCGGACTATTTTTCTTGTCTAATACGAATCCAAACTTCTAACTTATTATTAAGCTAGAAACCCTCATTAGATCATTGGACATTTAGAAAAAGGGGTTTTATGCTAGACCTTCGGCAGTCTGACTTGATGAAGTAACTTATCACTCTAAAAACTCTACCAAAGGTAACTTATGACTTCTTTAACCGCAAGAGTGCTCAAAACCGTTCTAAAATCTCAAATGAAAAAAGAATTCCCCACCTCGGAAGCATTTGTAAAACATCTGCGCAAAATAATGGACCTCCCCTTATCATTCCCATTAACATCCGGGGTAAACAAAAGAGAGGCCACTGTTGCGGGCGTACCCGGTGAGTGGTTAGAAGTTGATGACCCGGTGATGACCATCGTTTTTTTCCATGGCGGTGCTTTTATTGGAGGGCGGTTAGCTACGTATCACTCTTTCTGCGGACAATGGGCCAAACGCCTCAATGCTCGAATATTTCTACCCGATTATCGCCTAGCGCCAGAACACCCATTTCCTGCTGCGGTTGATGATTGTTTTAATGTTTATGAAGACATACAGAAAAACTATTCGAATCAACCTATCGTTGTTGCTGGGGATTCTGCCGGCGGCAATTTAACGCTTGTTACCTTACTTCAAGCTAAAGAAAATAATATTCCCATGCCCAATTGCGCGTTAACCTTATCTCCAGGCACTGACCTCACAGAAAATGTTTATTCAAGACAAGCTAATGCTGAATCAGACGCCATGTTTGACGGCAGTGTCTTTGCATTATTGAAAGGTATTTATTGCCCGGATGAAGAACTTACAAATCCTTATATCTCACCTGCTTTTGGAGATTTCAGTGGCTTTCCACCTTTGTGTGTCAGCGTCAGTGACCAAGAAGCTTTGCGGGATGATGCTCATAAAGCGGTGCACAATGCACAAATCGCAAACGTGCCGGTTCAGTTAATCTCGAGGGATGACATGCCTCATGATTGGCCCATACTATATCCTATGTTACCAGAGGCCAGGCAGGACCTGCCCTTATTCATAGAGTTCATAAAAGAACACACCACCAGCGTTACATCGGTTGCCAGAGAGTATAAAGAGCCCAATAAAAAAGAAGTCACATCTGAGAAAAATATTTTAGAAGCCGTCTAAAATATTTTCTTGGTAAGACAGTCTGACAAACAAAAACACCCGAAATAAAATCTTACTTCGGGTGTTTTTAATTTAACTGTACTATTTTCGACTACAGTTTTTAACTACTTTTAACTACAGTTTTTAACTAGGTTTGCTCATTCGTAAGGAATGAATTAAGCCATTACCTTAACTCTTGTGTAAGCATAGTTATTCATAGAAAAAGTTCTACCTCTCCACATAGCTTCCCAGGTGGTCGAAGGGCGTAACATAGGTGCATCACCGTGAATATCAAAGTAGTAGCTGTTTGCTAAGCCACAATTGTGATTCATGAAGATGGTATTAGCCTGCCTTTTGTGAATTTCCTCAAAATATGCGTCATGCACTTCAGGTTTCACTTCTACACAGGTTGCATTTCGTTTTCTAGCTTCTTTAATGCAACGCACTGCATGGTGTGAGTTAATTTCAACAGTTTTAAAATACGAGGTTCCCAACAATGAATAGGGGCCCAAAATCGTATAGAAATTTGGATATTTAGGAACGGTAACACCAAGATAAGATTGATGTCGCTCGATCTCCCAAAATTCACCTATGTCCTGACCATTAGTACCGATGACTTCGTAGGAAGGTAAATTTCCTTTCTCAAATACACGATAACCAGTAGCAAGAATAAGCACATCAATAGGGTGTAGTACGCCGTCTTTAGTTCGAATACCGTCTTTTTCTATGCACTCAATAGGCGTAGTAATAAGATCGACATAATCACGCCCGAAAGTTTCAAAATACTCGTTTGAAAAAGTCGGTCGTTTACAACCAAATCCGTATTATGGTTCTAGCTGTCCCCACAAATCCTCACGATCTGGCAATTGTGCCTTCATATTCTTAACGCCAGCTTTTTCTGCCGCCTCAGCGATCCACGGCGCTTGTTTATAATAGAGGAAGGAGATGACCATAATCGCTTCGCTGAAAATATCTGTAACAGCTCGTAACCCACCCAATAGCAGGGGTATGTTTCGTAAAGCGCTCTT
>JAESQG010000109.1 GCA_016765265.1 Pseudomonadales bacterium
AATTATTTCCTATAGTTCAGCGTCTTATGAGTTTATGGATGAGAACTAGCTAGAGTTGCTCACCAGGATGCAGCGAAGCTCGCGGAGTATTTCGATCCATACTTACCCTTTATGATAAACAAACGGGCCGATGCGTTAGAAAATAAAGCGTTCCTCAACGACTGCAATGGTTTGTCTGCTACTAAACTAGAGGAACTTTATTTCGCTGAAAGGGATAAAACCTTGGTCTCTTTGATGACTCTAGCATTGAACCAGACAATTTCTTCGAAGACTAAAAAACGAAAAGTTGAAACTGCGGCTAATCAGTTAATGGAACTGGGCGAGTATCTGGATCATCATCGCACTTGGGTATTTGAGAGCAGAGTTGATTTTGGAGAAGGTAATAGCAAAGTCGATTTTATCCAGGACGAGATTCGTTTGCTGAATGAGAAATTAAGGTGTTGGGAGCGACACATTGATACCTATAAAGATTGGTATCATTTTTATCATATAGCCTTATTTATTAAGCAGGCGGGTATAGACATCGACGAAGGTAACGAACTTCATCTACAGCGCATCTTGAAGCAAGGTATCCCTGCTATGGTGATCTGCAATTACTAACGCATTAATGGTAAAGATATTAATTTTGTACGTTACTGTCAGATTCAGCAAGCTAGTCCCATATCGTTGGATCTGTTTTTTTGCTTCAAGATGAGGTCTAATTCCTCTAGACCTTAAACTGCCCACAAGTATCAGCAATAATCTCTCTTAAAAACTCAATGGAACTGTCCGTTTTGGATTTGCGGGACCAGAACTGGAACAGTCTAAAGTCTGGGATCTCGAAACTGGGATACGTCCAACTTAAGGATGGCGTGGATAGTATCGAGCTAGCGATGGCTAATTTGGGGATTGCGCCAATATAGTTGTTGGTCAATACAATATTGGGTACTTCACTATATGCCGACAAAGAAGCTAGTTTGCGACTGTTCGTAAGAGCGTCATCAATCAATTCGTCCACATAATTCAGACCTGTATTGAGATGTGGGCGAAGTTCTAAATCACAATTACCCGAGCGGATGGGCTGAAGACTTTCCTTTGCAACGAAAACCCAACGATCCGTGAGAATTTCTTCTTTTTCAAATTCATCATCGTTAAAAATGGCGGTGTCGTGATGGATGATGATATCCAACCCACCATCGTTTAAGGATTCTGTGATCCCTCGGTAGACTGAAAGAGGGCTAGAGCAGCTTGGGATATTAATGAAATTAAGTTGTATATGAGGGGCAATAGAATTGATGACATCAAGTAATCTTTTGGTCACCACGCCTTGGAAGAAGTCAGTGACACCGATGTTATAGCTTTTATTCTCTAAGTCATAGTCGAAGCTATCGTCCTCTAGGTAAGCATCGCTAATAATACTCAGAGCAGGTTTGGTGGCTTCATAGAATTTGATAGCTCTTGGAGTGGGCACCATTTGCCGGTATTTATTATAGAATAATAGATCATTTAGGCTTTCGCGCAGTCGCGCGAGTGTGGCGCTAACGGCACTTTGTGACATATGGAGTCTAGCCGCCGCTTTCGTTACACTTCTTTCTTCCATTAGCGTATGGAAATGAATTAGTGCATTCAAGTCTTTGTTTCTTAGATTAGAAAGCAAATATTTCTCCTCAAATATTTCTCCTATAGAAGGTCTACTAGTCCTTAATTCTAGTTGATCTAGAGAGCATGGCCTAAGCTATTGATTCCATTTTGGTCGGCGAATGACTATTATACCCAAAATGGCTGTAGTTTTAGGAGTAGGACAAAGTGAGTGTTAGGTGTTTGTTGAATATTAGCGATGAACGAGTGGTCCACTAAGATGGTGGTGTCGATTACTGGTTCAGTAAGATCGCTTTATAGGGACAGAGTATTTAAAGAGATTCTCAATAATATCTCGCCTTTATCGGTAGAAGAGGGCCCTGGCTTTCGCTTTACACCTGAAAAGGGTTTCGAAGAGGCGCTGGCGTTTAGTCATAAGCTTGAATGCTTGTGGAAAAAGCTAGGTGATAGCCATTATATTTCCGCGTGTAACCGAATAGAGAATGATGCTGAGTCCATCACTTTTTGTTTAGAGTATTTTTCAGGTGATTCACTCTCTAATCTTCAACAGCTGTCTTTCGATGTAGAAGATTTGTTATTAATAGCCGAGGGCACATTAGAAGCACTGATGCAGTTACATGAGAACGGTGTAACCCATAACAACCTCTCCAGACAGAGCATTCTTTACGATCCAGAAAACAAATTGTGCCAGTTGTCGGCATTGTTTTTGGTTTGTAACGAATCGGGCGATTTGATTTTTGGATATACTCCGAAGATCGTTAACACCAGTGAAAATAGTACAGCGCTTTATGAGAATTTTTCACTACAGATTAAAACCGATCTGATAGCGTTAGGGCGTGTGCTCTATCACGTATCTCGTATGCAAGTTAGGGATAATCATCGTTTTCATTTGTTTCCCATTGACGATTTCGTTCGAAGGCTGATGACAACATCGACAGAGGATGGGTATTTCTCAGTGCAGACTGCGCTGGATGATGTGCGTAGTTATATTCAAAGCCAGTTGATTGTGTCGAACGCTGGCCAGGTTAATAGTGTTGAATCAGTTGAGTTAAACGCTCCAGAACAAACTATCTCAGGACAAGTCACCTCCCTGGGAACCTCTGGTGATAGTGACGAACGGACGATGATATACGATTCGAAACTGATGCGACGTTTGTGGGATAGCCTGTTGGATCAGCTAGGTTTGACTAAAGGGATAGAGTCAGATGTATTAAAAGTGTCTGTTTGTATGGGCGAGTCGTTTACGCTAGCGGCTGTGGTTTCTGTGACGGGAATGAGTGAAAACGCAATAGTCTTCATTTTTAGAAAGCTACAGGCGTTGGGGATCGTAACTAAATATAAAACCTTAGGTGCAGGGTTTAGTTATCGTTTTAACGATGTAAAAATCTATCAACAACTGAACGATGCGCTGACGAAATTGGATGAAATCAATATTCATCTAAAGATAAGTCAACAACTTGAAGAGCAACGTAATTTACAAAACCCCGATACTTTTATTCAATATGTTTGGCATCGTTACCAACAGTTTGAAGGTGTGCATTTAGATGATGAATCTCGAATAGGGCTCATTGCTGATAGTTGTCAGGCGGCCGAGTTTGAAGTAGAAAAAGGGAATACTGAATCCGCTTTGGCGTTGATTAATATTGCCTTAGATCTCGTTCAGGAAAGAGACTGGCATGAATGCCCTGACCCAATACATAAAAGCTATTTGCAAGGATTGGCGCTGTTACTAAGAGCTGATAAATTGGATACCCTATTTTCGCGAGCTGAAATATACCTAAAACATTGTACAGATTTAAACAATCCAGGTATAAAAGGTCAAAACATGGCGAGAAAATCTGAGGCCATAGGGTTATTAATACACGCACACAGGATTAAGAATGAGCCCGCTATTGGTATTGTATTGGGTTTGAATTACTTAGAGGAATTGGGAGTTTTGATTCCTGCAAATCCAAGCGTCGCCTCTCTTATCAAGGAGTTTGTCAAAACAAAATTCCTGTTGCGTCGCTATACTCACCAACAGTTGTCAACTTTACCCGTCGCGACAGACTCAAAGTTTCTAGCGATAGATAGGGTGCTAAGGTCTCTAATGACTGCGAGTTTCTCAGAGACATCAAATTTGGCTTCGGTACTTTCGTTAACTGGCGTACAACTGTCGTTAAAATATGGAGCGTCAGCGTTCCAAAGTATGCATTATTTATCTTTCGCCTGGGTTTCCTTAGAGCTAGCGAAGTATGTCGCATTTGTTGGGGGAACCGACGGAATATATAAATTTATTCATGTGTCGAAGTATTTAGAAGATCGGTTTAGTAACGATAAAACTACGTTACTAAACGTTTCCTGTGGAAACAGTATGTTCTTTAATGGTTTCGTAAGACCCTGGTGTGAGCCACGAGGGGCTGCAATTGAGGGTTTAAAACAGACGGCCATCAAAGGTAGGAGTGAGTGGGATTATGATTGTGTACTGCGCTCCATGGAGTTGTATGGGTATCTGGCACTTGTTAATGGTGACCCTGTCGCCGAGATAGAAAAGGTATTGAGTTATTTTTCGGAGTTTGTACAGGTATCGGATGGCAAGACTAGCGCCCATAATATAACGCTATTGTCACAGTTTATTTCAAATGTTGGTTGTGATGAGGGTGTTTCAAGCGGCGCTGCGATAGCAAAATCGGGCAGGGAAGATTCCAGATCATTTTCCGAGAACTATTTACAGGCCTATCACTATGTACTGTTTTCACAATGGGATGATGCCGAGCGCAGTCTAGAACAAGCGCGGATTTCGTTACAGGCGGTGGTAGGTCAACAAGTATTTGGGCATTTTATTTTTTTGGAAACAGTGGTTTTGTTGCAGCAGGCTTTGTCGGGGCGGGGGTTTAGTGCCAAGGGGAAATGGAGAGTTCACCGCAATAAAAGGGTGATAAAAAATTGGATGAATCGAACCCCAGATAATTTTAAACAATGGTATTTCTGCGTGTTAGCACTAGAGTTTGCTGTTAAAGGGGATATGAGGGCATCCGAATATTATTTTGATCAAGGGATCTACGATGCGCGAACTCAACAAAGTGTGTCAGACTGCGCGCTGATTGCTGAGCTAGCAGCCTTATTCAGTGATCAGAATGATCTAGACAATGGTGCAGTGAATAAAAAAGCGGATGAATATCGACGAATTGCTTATCAATATTATAGTTTGTGGGGAGTTCAAGGGAAACTTAATCAATTTAAAACTCAGTTCCCTAGTGTAGTGATCCGTGAGTTGGGAGGGATGCCTAAGTCTGCACTGTTGCAGCCCAAGATCATCCAGGGTGAGACCATGGAATCGATGGCTCAGGATCAACAGACACAAACCTTGTTTGATAGTGTACTGGGATTTCTGATGAAGATGGGAGATTTTGGTAAGGTAGTTCTGTTGCAAAGTCATAAACAGACGGGTAACGATGTTAATACCATTCGATACACACACACTATTCTGAAGTCGTTAAACATCCTTGACGCAGATGCAGATGCAGATGCAGACTACCCAGAGTGTATCATCCGCGAGATAGAACAGAGCAGAACAGATTTATCCCTTAAAGGTGAACAGATTTATCTACAGTATGGGTCAGAGCCTTATATACAAAGACATAATCCTGTTGCCATATCCTGTTTCCCCATTATTGTTGATGATGAGTTAATTGGCGTGTTATACGGTGAACATCAGCATTCAGAGCCTTTAGAATCTTCTGGATATTGGGATTCCATAGGATTGATTAGATCCCTACTGGCTTCTTCTATTCAGCGCGGCGAATTCCGAGTCAGTCGTGGCAATCTGTTTCTGGCAAAGCTTTTTCATGACTGTATCGCTCCTGCAAGCGCTATNATAAAATACGCAGAATTTGCGTTGAATGAAGATATCCCCATTGAGCAGCGACAACATTACATCAAGTCTGCTAGAGATTCCGCAGAATCGATGTTAACAATTGTTAAATCTCTAACGCTGGAGGGGGAGCGTAATTTCGCTGCTAGTGTGTTGGACGTAAGTGCTTTCAACTTGTCTGAATTGGCGAATAAGGTAGTGCAGATGTTATTACCTTCAGCTGTAGAAAAACAAATAGACCTGATATCACCGAAAATTGACTCTCAATTAATGAATCTGGTGGGTGATGCACAGAAAATCCAACAGGTTTTGGTGAACCTAGTAGACAACGCCATCAAGTACACCGAAACAGGGAGTGTGACACTTGTTATATCGGGGTTAGATGAAGGGCGGGTATTGTTTTCCGTTGAGGATACGGGGGCGGGTATACCCGCAGGCGNAATGNNTCAGATATTTGAGACATACAATCGTGTTAATAATGAAAAGACTCGACACCAGGAAGGTGTCGGTCTTGGTCTGGCAATATGTAAAGAGTTTGTTGAGGCGATGGGAGGTGAAATCACGGTACTCAGTGAAGTTGACCAGGGTAGCTGCTTTCAGTTTTCTATTCCGTTAGAGAGCACACAAAGTAGTGCCAGCGCCATAAGCGCTGACGCTGCTGTTTTTTCAAAAGCAGGCGACGCCTTCATAACCGATCCATTTGCCCATGCTTTGTATCCTTCGGGGATAATTAAAATTGATCCATCTGGTGCCTTATA
>JAESQG010000110.1 GCA_016765265.1 Pseudomonadales bacterium
ACCGTCTCTGCCTCCACCATGAGGTTGTTAACATTTATTTGCGCTTTCATTGCGGTGTTAAGCTCTCCCGCGCTCGCTTTGCCTATTAACATTGAAGTCCACCGGTACTTATTGGCTACCCAGAAGCACATCAATAATAAGAATTATTCCGCCGCTGAAACATATCTCACTAAGATGAAAGATCTTCGATCTCCTGATGACATTGAGATGCCCAATGAGTATTTTTACTACTACGGCGTAATTTCACAAAATGGACAACGGTTCGACGAAGCACTCCAGCACTATGAGAAATATATTGCTAAAACAGGGACTGACGGCGAGTTCTACAAGCAGACCCTACAAGCAATAACAGACACCGAGGAGACTCAATCGAGACAAGAAAGTAATGCACTCAAAGCGGCAGAGCAAAAAGTAAAGCGCACGGATATGATAGGACAGCTGAGCCAGGCTAAGCTGTCCCAAAATAACGAATATGATACCAAAATCAAGAACCTGTACCTTAGTGAAAAGATCGAAAGCGCACTAGTTTTGCACATCAACAGTCTCCTCACCACCTACCCCTTTAACGGCAAACGAATCAAATCCTCTACGCCGCAAAACGCGATTATATATACCGTAAAAATCAACAACAGCAATGACATCATCACTCAGCGGCAAGATAACACCTCAGAGCACCCACTTATTAGCACCAGCAGATACCCTATCTATGGCGCTAATCCATTTATTGCCCATAAATGCGATGCAATGACAGCCCGCTGCGAAATAAGAACGCCAGATGGCAAAAATTTCTGGGTCGAAATCGCCTACGAGAAAGAGGCTGCGGAAGAGGTCGCTTACGCGTTCTCAAGACTAATCAAAGCGTTACAACGAAGTAACTAATCCCCAGGTATAACCGCCCTAAGATAGAGCGCGTNCAGCCNTAAATACGCGCCGGTATTCCACAGAAAAATAGGGGGCGCGCCGATTTAGGGCCNCNAAAGCAATCAATCAAACTCAAACTTACCACCGACTACATCAACCCATTGATTTAAAAGAACTTACTTGATTATCGGTTTATGCCTACAGAACAGGCACAATTTTTGCTTAATCACCATCCAAAGGCACAACACCTTGATAGAAGTTACGCCGTAGAGAGCACTATCGCTATTTACGGCGGTTTTGTCGGTTCCATCAGCATTCCATGCGGGGAAATCTGTGAATAAAAAGCAACGTGTAATAGTTATTGGNAACGGTATGGTTGGCCATAAGTTTCTTGAGGCCATGGTAGAAANAGATACANACACTGAATTTGAACTCATCACTTTTTGCGAAGAGTCNCGCGTTGCCTACGATCGCGTACATCTCTCTGAATTCTTCTCTGGAAAAACCGCAGATGATCTTTCCCTTGTAACAGACAGTTTCTACGAAAAAAACAACATCACCGTCCATCTTGGTGATAAAGCAGTGAGCATCGATAGAGATAAGAAACTAGTTATCTCAGCTCAAGGCAAAGAAGTCATTTATGACAGCTTGATTCTGGCCATGGGATCCTACCCATTTGTACCGCCTGTGCCAGGTCATGATCGCACAAATTGTTTAGTATACAGAACCATTGACGATCTTGAAGCCATTACAGAAGCTGCAAAAAATGCAACCGTAGGTACCGTTGTGGGTGGCGGATTACTAGGGCTTGAAGCCGCTAAAGCATTAAAAGATCTTGGTTTAAAAACCCATGTAGTTGAATTTTCTCCCCGTCTTATGGCTGTGCAAGTAGACGAAGCCGGCGGCACTTTACTACAAAGAAAAATTGCAGCACTAGACGTATCTGTCCACACAGGNAAAAACACACAGTCGATTACTGATGGTGAAAAACATAATCACCTCATGTCTTNTGCCGACGGAGAAAGCTTAGAAACTGATATTATTCTGTTCTCTGCGGGNATTCGACCTCGNGATGANTTAGCCAGAGATTGCGAACTGGCACTTGGTGAGAGGGGCGGCATTAAAATCAACAATGCCTGCCAGACTTCCGATGAAGACATTTACGCCATTGGCGAAGTGGCATTGTGGGACAATAAAATTTTCGGTTTAGTGGCGCCCGGCTACCAAATGGCGAACGTTGCTGCGGAACAGGTGCTCGCTAAAAACAGCACAAGTAANGACAGCACAAGTAAAGACAAGGTCGCTCAAGAATTTACAGGCGCAGACATGAGCACCAAGCTCAAATTAATGGGCGTGGATGTGGCGAGTATCGGGGACGCACACGGGAAAACCCCTGGAGCAAAAGCATATTCTCTAATCGATGAAACTAACGATGTCTACAAAAAGATAGTCGTTAGCGAAGACGGCAAAAAACTGCTCGGTAGCGTACTGATTGGCAACGCGGATGAATACGGAAACTTGTTACAGATCATGCTCAACAGCATGGATCTACCTGAATACCCAGAGGATTTAATTCTTCCCCAACGCGAAGGTAGTGCCAGCGTAGGATTAGGTGTAGAAGCGCTGCCACAAGCAGCCGTCATCTGCTCCTGTAATAACGTTACTAAAGGTGCCCTTTGCTCCGCGATCGAGGGTGGCGCAGTAGATATCGGGGAATTGAAGGCATGTACCAAGGCAGCCACCAGTTGTGGAGGCTGTGCCGCATTGACCAAACAAGTACTTGACAACGAACTTGAAAAACAGGGTATCGAAGTCAAAAAAGATATTTGCGAACACATCCCCTATTCGCGACAAGAAATTTACCATCTCGTGAGAATTGGAAAAATAAAAACATTCCACGAATTCNTCAATACACACGGCAAAGGTTTGGGTTGCGACATTTGTAAGCCTACAGTGGCGTCAGTGCTTGCTTCCTGTTGGAACGGCTACATTCTTGAAGATGAACTAGCGACACTGCAAGACACCAACGATTATTTCATGGCAAACATGCAAAAAAACGGCACCTACTCTATCGTACCGAGAATAGCAGGCGGCGAAGTCACACCCGACAAACTCATTGCAATAGGCAGCATTGCTAAAGAATATAACCTCTATACAAAAATAACAGGCGGACAGCGCATCGATTTATTT
>JAESQG010000111.1 GCA_016765265.1 Pseudomonadales bacterium
TGATAAGTACAGGCTCAGAACGCAGTGATGGCTGAACAGACTGACCTCAACGAAGCGGATATTTATGTAGCTGGACGCTTCGAAATGGTTCGAGTGATTCGTGATGCATTCCATGCTCAAGGATTACCGTTGTCACAACTTTATGGCGATGCGCTGGCGTTTATCTAACCAGTTCTGTTATACTCGCCGCGCAATTTACCAAGGGGTGCCTTGCTGACACAGGTTTGTGCAGTTTGGCTGAGATGCAGTATTGCGAACCCTTTGCACCTGATCCGGTTAATACTGGCGTAGGGATGGTAGCAATCAAACTCCATTATAAAACCTGCCCGACCGGATTGTTTCTGAATAAGTTATTGAGGAAATAATCCATGTTATCACCTGCTTTATTATTCGTTGCAGCAATTGCTGGCGAAGACCCGATTGAACGTATTGCTGTTCAAGGTCACTATCGATCGCTATATGTCAATGAGGCGCCGACAAGTGTGTCAGTGCTCACTTCAGATGCTATGGGACAACGCCATGGCACGCATATGGAAGATGTACTCAACGTTATCCCGAATCTAAATTTCTCCAGCGGGAGTTCGCGTGCGCGTTTTTTACAGATACGCGGTATTGGCGAACGTAGTCAGTTTGTTGATCCAATTAATCCGTCCGTTGGGATACTCATTGACGGTATCAATTACAGCGGTTTAGGACAGGCGGCGCAGCTTTTCGACATTAGCCAAGTAGAAGTCTATCGCGGACCGCAAAGCGGTCGCTTTGGTGCTGATGGCATGGCAGGCATGTTAGTGCTTGAAAGTACCGCAGCGCGCGCTGAGTTTGATGGTTTTTGGCAAATCGGCGCAGCGAATTATGGCGCTGTTGAGGGCGGCGTTGCTGTCGGTGGTGAGCTAGGCGCTCTTGGCCGTGCTCGGTTGAGTGTCTATCAACAAGCTGATGATGGCTTTACTGAAAACACTTATCTGCAACGCGACGATACTCAGTCGCTCTCAGAGCGCATCGCACGTTTCAATGTGTGGACTGATCTTGCTGACCATTGGCAATTACGATCAACTGCGCACCTGTATCGCCAAGATAATGGCTATGACGCATTTTCACTCGATAATACGCGACAAACCTTGTCAGACGAGCCTGGTGAAGACGATGCGACCATGAAGGCCGCACGTTTAGCATTAACATATAGTGGCGCGGAGACACATGAAACCGTGTTTAGTTATAGTGTATTAAGCACTGATACGCTTTACAGCTATGACGAAGATTGGAGCTATGTCGGTATTGCTCCGGGTTGGGAGTATTCATCAACTGATGCATACTGGCGTGAACGTCTTGATCATACGTTAGAAGCTCGTTGGCTTAGTACCCAGCCGATTAATGTTATGGGACTAGCAACCGATTGGGTTGTCGGTTGGTATCACCTGAGTCGCGACGAATCCTTGCGCCGTGAGTTCATGAACTGGGATACCTATGCCGATGATACGTTTAATAGTGACTATGAAAGCAAGCGCCATGCACTTTACGGCGAAGTCACCCAATACGTGAGCGATCGATGGCAGTTGACCACCGGATTACGTCTCGAGCGATATCGTAACGCCTATGACGATTCCAATTCTGTGGCAGTAACACCTCGAGACACCATGCTCGGTGGACGCGTCAGCTTAAGTTATAACCCAGCTGTTGGGCGGATGATGTATTTAACTTGGTCTCGTGGCTACAAAACCGGTGGTGTCAACGCAGAAGCGCTAGGCAAAGCCACTGATAATCCCGAACTTGAAGCGTTTTTGCTGCAGCGCTCGAGCTTTGCCCCAGAGTATTTAACCAGCTTAGAAGCCGGTTACAAGTTCATTAATGCCGATGATACGTTATCGCTTAATGTGGCTTTGTTTGCACAAAATCGTGATGATGTGCAGCTGAAAAGCTGGATAAACCGCGCGCAAACGTTTATTGGTTACATTGAAAATGCGGCCGGTGGAAAAGTACATGGTCTTGGACTGATCCGAGCCGCAGATGACATCGCCGTCAAGCTCAAATTGATAGCGTAAACGTTAACAATGTTGGACAAGTCAGCGGCCAAAGCAGTTTTCACGATCGCGTGGGTATCAGTGATGATAAACGGGGGCACGACCACCTCTCCGGCTGGCACCCAAACCCAAGGGTCACCACCACTATCCTTGACGGATGAGCCGTTACTCTCCAAATAAAAAGCCTCAAGACCGCCGTTTGCTATCGCATAAACAATGGCACCTTTTGCGCTATCCCTAGTATTAGGACTAATGGATACCTGCCCTGTAAACCCAGAGCCGGTCAACTTTTCTATTTCAAATTCGAATCCGTTTCGTCTTGAGTCTTCATCAAGTTTGCTAAGATCAATCGCTAATAACCGTCCTTTTGCAGCATCCTGTACTTCTTTATGCCCCACCACTACCACATAATTTTCGAATAAAGTCGGCGCCCTGTTCATGTGAAAAGGTCTGGCGCTATCTGCCGGTACATAATCCAAATCTTCTACAATATAAAGCTCCTGTCCCGTTTCTCGATCAAACACCCAAAACCTCCCTCCAGGCAAGGTATACGAAATTTCATCGGGATGCTTTATTGCAGTGTAGGCAACCACATAATCTTCATTAACCGCAGGAGTCCATAAATCATTTGCAGCTACCGATGCAAATTCGGTATTTCCAGCCCACAAGTTGGTGGCTATATCTTTATCGGCACTGAACGCATAAATACCACTGATTTTTCTTTCTTTCGTCTGTCCTCCCCCCATGCTATATATGCTGTGTAACTCTTCATCAGAGGAACTACTGCTAAAGGGTGTTGGCGCTAAAAACATATCAAACTCATTGGCTTCAATAGGGTGCATTAACGCATCAATAATGGGTCCACCTGAGGCTTCATGCCCATCCTCCAACTTAGTCCAGATAAAGGGGAATTGTCTCAAGTGTGCGAACCGAGTAATCGAACCATTGTGGCCTCCACACAACAACGGGGACTGGTAACGCCAAGCATTCGTATTAATGAAAATTCCGCTATTAAAAACCGTGGGCTGACTTTGTGAATTGGGACAAACCGGCGGTACATATTCTTCAGCATCAGGGTGCAATGTGGTCGTTGGCCAATAGGTTCTGTCATTAAAATTCAGATGTGCGTCGAATCGATAGTCATAAAAAGCCTCAAGAACTTGTTTCTCTTCATCCACTATCCAAAAAATATGAGGCAATTTGAAACCCCTGTTGGATACAAATAGCTTTTCTTTAACAATGGAGACTTGATTCAAGGCAGGCTCAAAAAAGTAACGTGTTTCACCACCGCTGGTTAAAGTACTATCATGCCATAGGGTAATTGCACTATTGCCAGGTAAGGGCCCAACAAAAAAACCTTTATCCCACTCCAAGGCAGGACCACTGGTAAAATCCAAGGACACCGGCATGTACCCCGTATGCCCACTGTCCGCTTGATAAGTACTCCAGGGATTATCAACACGAGCTTGTTCGGGGCTCTTACAGAACGCCGACGAAGCCATACACACCAACAAAGGAATGATTACCCAAAAACGAGAAAACAACATAAGAACCCTGCTAATCTTTTGTTTTTATTAATTTAAAAACTATTATTATTTTATTCCTTAGCTTAGGAAGCCATCACCAACGACATAACGACGCTACGATTGCCCTAACTTTTACACCCGAACTGTTCGGGCTGCAACCCACCTTACGGTACACTCTACAGACCAAATGTTCACCTATAGTTGGGCAGACATTTATACCATCGCCACTTCGGATTTCCAACTGATTTATCCAAAGCATCGCTAAGGTATAGCGCTGTTCTCGGGGTACACGATCAGTGACACAAATTTGCTGGTAAAGTCACCTCTTTTTTTATTAGAATGGGGTCTTAATTCACCTTAATCAGGTGATTACCCATGCGTTATAAATATAATAAAATCCATCAAACCAATAACAACAAATAATCAAGACTTGGAGTCTAAGAGCATGCCTAGCACCAACCGTTTCCGTTTAACCCATTCTCAATCGATCCCTGCTCTACTGATCCGCGCTCTACTGATGACTGCTTCGCTCCTACTGATTGCACCATTAGCTTCTGCAATTGAATTAGATTTATCTAAAAGCTATGTGGAAGTGGCATTTGGTAATGTCCAATATAACACTCCAGATGATTTTCTCTTTTCCGGTGATAACTATGACAACCCTACCAATCTTCAAATTTTAGTGGGCACTCATTTCAAACGCGATGACAATAAAATCATCAGCCTTGAAGGCTTCTATAATATTATTGGTGAAGGTGAGTCCATTCGCACCGTTAACAGTACTAGCCGCAAGGCCAGTCTAGATTCCTCTGCCTTCGGGGCGGGGATTCGTTTTGGGAGACCCATGGGTGAGTCTTTCGTGTTATCCACGCGATTTGGTCTTCACTTCTGGCAAGTCGACGGTGTCAGCAGTCAAACGAGTCAGTCAACCACTATTTTTGGTGCAGGTGCCGATGAAAATGGCATCGGCCTCTATGGCGGTATCAATCTGAGTTACATCATCAACAGGCAATTGTTTCTAAGTGGTGGTGGACAAGTATTCCCAATGGACATAGAAGGTAACAATATTCACATCACTAACTACTACCTCGGTGCGGGTTATTATTTTTAATCACTACACCCTGTCAGCCTCATAAAAGCTATCTGATACGGTTTTCAAAACCGTTTCGTTTTGGTCTAACTGATCCGTCAACGTCCATGCAAATATTTGATAAAACTGGGACTCAGCTTCGATGATGGTAATGAGATAGGTAACCCCAACACCGTCAATAGCCCCTGCTACCCAATAACGAGTTGCATTTTTTCCGTCAACAATTATTTTATCAGGCCCGGACAACACCATCGGTTTTGAAATATTGGTAAATACTTTCTCAACCACTTTCTCACCATAGGCAATCACTGAAAGATTACGCTCAGCTTGTTTATCTTGACTGATCACCATGACATAGTTTTCATCTTCCAGGCTCGCGGCCTGAAGCTCCGATTTTTGAGATAAGCGCACTAAGGTTGTCCAATGACTTGGCACCATCATCCTAGCTCTACCTCCATCACCACCCAGCGATTTAAATTGTTGCAGATCTACATCTAAACGCGCGGCTACTTGCTTGCAACCTAAAGGTCTATATGCGTTAGCCAAATCACCGCCTTCACAGCGCCACATCACATCGTGATCGTTACTTTCAGGTACGTATCGTAGTGTTCTATTTTCTCCTACAACTTCTTCTCTAAACAATATCGTGAGAACACTTCGTTTTCCGAGTAGAATGGCTTCTATTCCCTCACTACTGAGAGTCTCGGGCAAACCCATCTGCGCATTATCAACAGGCCAGGTACCCGACTGTTGGATGTAAGCGGTTACCTGATCGCGCACTTCATAAATAAAATCAA
This sequence comes from Pseudomonadales bacterium, assembly GCA_016765265.1. Classification (GTDB taxonomy): domain Bacteria; phylum Pseudomonadota; class Gammaproteobacteria; order Pseudomonadales; family DC-out160; genus DC-out160. Next base: position 5,432 of record JAESQG010000111.1, read on the forward strand.
AATCTTGAGTTAACTGGGATCGTACTAAGTATATTTGGTAAGAAGGCCACCCTACACTGCTCCCCCACCAAGCTCCCAATAGAAGAATAACAACTCCCACGCCTATCCTAGCTTTCCAATTCTTGTTAACTTCACCTCTCAGCTCTCTTTGAGATACAAAATCTTTATCTTCTTCTGGATCGATATCCTTGTAAATATCCGCAGCCGTTATTTTGCCTTTTACTTCTTTTACTTCTTTTACTTCTTTTACTTCTTTTACTTCTTTTACTTCTTTTACTTCGTCTGGAGGAGTCTTGTCGTCTGCAGTCTCTTTCGGCTCGTCACTATCTTTGGGTGCATCACTATCTTTGGATTCATCTATTCTTTCTTGCCCACTCGTTTCTTCCAGTTTATCGATATCATTTAAACCGACCTTGTCTACAACTTCGTTTTCTTCTTTAATAACACAAATAGCACCACACGCGATTATCGCGCTTTGATATTTTTTTGCGGTACTCAGCTCAAGGGATTTTTTTATAACGGTAGATTTGCGTTGCAATAACAGGGTGATTTTTTCTTCAGAGGCATTCACTAATTTAGAAAGTTTTGCCGCTACTGCATCGAAGTCCTGCTCCTCCTGCACACCTCCTCGCAAAATAACATTATATTTGGTTTCACTCATAACTGGTAAACGCTATCCATTGTCTATCGGTAACTAGCCTATAGGTAACTAGCTTATAGGTAACTAGTCTATACCAAAATAATTTACCTTATATATAGCGCCAGCATAGTCATCTGATATATATATTGTTCCGTCTCGCCCTTCCACCACATCAACAGGTCTNGCAAGAACAGTCTCACCGTNATCAAAACCAGAGGCAAAATCTTTCTCCACAATCTCTCCGTTATCTTGCCAATGCAGAGAAACCACTTTGTAGCCATCTCGCTCACTACGATTCCAAGATCCGTGTAGCGCAACCAATGCGGCATGATGATAAATCTCTGGCCAACCATTGCCATCAATAAACGTTATTCCTAACGGGGCGTTATGGGCTCTAAACTCATAGGCAGGCGCTATAGAACCCTGCACAATTATTTCCTTCCCCTCCCCATAATCTGGATCCAGTATCTTGGCACCATTAGAGTAGGGCCAGCCGTAGAAGCTACCCTTTTCAATCCAGTTAAGCTCGCAGGGAGGAAAATCNTCTCCCAACATATCTCGCCCATTATCTGTGGCGTATAAACGCCCCTTTTGCTTAGACCAATCGAACCCGACACTGTTACGCAACCCCGACGCATACACCTCGCCACCACTCCCATCTGGGTTATATCGCATCATGGTTGCTCTACGCTTATCTTCTTCGATGCACACATTGCAAGAAGAGCCAATCGTTAGATAAAGAAGCCCATCGGGTCCAAATTTAATGGTTTTAGTGCGATGATTTCCGCCTACAGGAAGATTATCAATAATCCGTTCGAGGCTTCCCACTACCAAACGCCGCTGAACATCTAACTTAATCCGACTGACACCGTCCGCCTCCGCAATATACAACCAACCCTTTTCAATATCCACACCATGAGGATAGTTAAGCGATGCCACCAAAGATCTCACTACCACCTCTCCGTACGCATCGGTATACACAATGGAAACCAGCCCCTCCCGAGGAGAGCTGACAATCAAGTCGTCTTTATCAGTCACTACCATCATGCGCACCCCCGGGACACTACCCGCATACACCTCGATGGCAAAATTAGGCGGCATCACTACTTGATCCGCTAATCCCCTCTGAGTCGCTTTAGGTCCCGGAATACCGGCCACTGAATTCAACAACGCTCCATCGAAATTTATACCCAGATTCATCGGAGAAAAACGATAAGCCAGGATGACAAAAAAGAGACCGAGAATTATCCCTAGCACTAGCAACAGTCGGCGCTTAGGCTTATCAATTTTCATTTATGAAATAGTTTCTTAACGCGTTCATAATCAATTCCCGTCTTAGCAGTTGTTTGGGATCAATAGCTGAGATCAATAACTAGGATCAATAACTAGGATCAATAGAGCCATCCGGAGCTACTGTTAATACTAGTCTACTCAATCATTCAACAGCCTGTATACTCAACCTACCCGCTTTATTAGCTAAATTATTAATACATTTTCATCTCTACTTATATTAAAAAGCAAAACACAGCTATTTGATTCTCCTCCTACATTTTTCTACAGGCACATTTTGCAATATACGCTATGCTAGAAGGAAATCGGCAAGCGCGTAGCCATCAAAAGCATTAGGCCAGCACTAACCATCAAGGGCATTTAGTCATGATCAACTATGAGCTCACTGATCAGCTAATTGAGCTGGAGAATATTCAGCGAGACCAATTTCTCAGTAGAGCTAGGGGGCAACAGGCCACTGAAATTCTCAACCACTATAACCTGCCTGAGGATTATTACTCTCTCACCAAAGAAAGTGACAATGCCAGACAAGCGGGCAAAGGACGCCGAACTATTGTTTTGTTTAATTTTGGAAAAATTGGTAGTGCAGATAAAGCTAAGGTTATAGAGTGCTTATTCTTTCTCGGACATACGCCCGACTTCATCTCGGAAGCGATGGGCCTTGGCCTTAAGTTCGTTGCCCAATCACTAATAGACGTGATCGAGGAGAGCCGAGCAAAAAGGGCCTCAGATTTAAGGACAAATCCTCAACGCTTTCGACTGGTGGGCGATGACAACAAGACTGAGGATGAGCTGTAATACATTATATTTACCCTCTTGCTATTTTTCCCCTTCGTTCCTTATATCGGTTTTTCCTTTTGAAAATTAGGGTTCGCATTCTAATTGTTTTAACTAGTATCCCCGCAGCTTGCAACATTATCGATTTTGTAACACAGCAGTAATATGTGCCATCGGCATATAATGACCTTGCGAAACATCGATTTTATGAAGGAGCATTCATATGGAACACTGGCTTAAACGAATAGATTAATGCTATCTGTGGTAGTTATTGTCCATATCATATCAATCTAGGATTGCAATTAATAGCGAATGAATATTCTAGATTAAAGGATTAGACCAAAATTGGGGAACATAAAATCATGGGTGAATTTACTACTAAAGTGAAAGATCAATACGAAACCGGCGTAGAATCTTTTGAAAAACTGATTACAGCTGGGAAGGGTTTGGCTGTTCGCGTTCGAGAAAACAGCTCAAAGCAGTTCAATGAGCTAGTGAAAGCAGGCGAAAAAACAGAAGGGGCCAGCAAAGGCCTTGTTAAACAGGTTCGCGACTCAATAGAAGAGCAATTAACTGATGCTAAGGCAGCCGCAAAGAAAGTACGCCTCGCATCTTTGGGCCTTCTTACTCAAATCAAGGACAATAGCGAACACTATTACAATGAACTAGTTAAGCTTGGTGACACGGATACAGAGCTAACGGAAGAAGACACTAAAGAAGCCGAAGTTCAGGCGGCTTAACACCCTACTAACACCACGATAAAGCCATTGATTCAAGTCTGTTACCATTCACGTCAATGGCTTTTTTAATTCTTTATTCCCTCTATTAAGGCGAACCTTCATCAGTCATCTCCCGTCGTTGGCGTTGTTCCTTCAACAATTGGGACTCTCTCCTAATCACATGCTGTATCAAGCTTTCCTGATCTTCCGCACACACACCCGTGAGATCAGCTCTAATAAAGTAGGGGTACTCCGAATCCTCGCCACTTTCTTCACAACCCACCACTCGACCCGTAGTCACTATACGTAAATGTATCGGGCGTAAGACAAGTTCAAGCCATATGTTATCATCGACATCAACCTTCTCCTTTGTAGGAAACGCGACACCGCAGGCGCTAAGATTGACCTCGCGGGCAACTACCGAATCCTCCAGCGGTGCTTCTGATAACTGTTCAGAGATAACCAGGATCTTTTGGTTAAGTAATTCCAGCGCCCCCCCTACATTTGCATTCCATTCTTTCAGCCGCGGCATAAGTACCTGGAGCTGATTATCCAGTTGTAAAAGTTGTGATCCAAAATGAGGACTTCCCACTTTCTCCGCATCGACCACCTCATCTTCATCCATAATCCGGTAACGTAGCGCAACTATGTCGCTTACCCGAACATATCGCCGCCGTTCACTAACCATAAGTCAATATCCATTAAAAAATTTCATCCGGTGCAAATTCAAAAGCAGCAGGTGCTTCTCGCTGTTCAATTTCCTCTACCACTTTATCCACTTCACCCGGTTCAAATACAGGTAATTCATCATCCTTATCATCTCCCGACTGTCTAATAATAATTTCTACCCGTCTGTTCCTGGTGCGTCCCTGTTTAGACAGGTTCGGCGCTAAAGGCCGGGTATCACCATGGCCCACCACAGTAAATTTGCGTGGATCAATTTGCTCCTCCTTCATTAATTCATGAGCAACGGTCACGGCTCTCGCCGCTGACAACTCCCAATTAGAACGAAACTGCTGAGTTTTGATGGGTATATTATCGGTATGACCTTCCACGGTAAATAGGCCGGGCATTTGACTTAATATCTCGCGCATGCGTTTCATTATAGGTTCAAATGCTTTATGTAATGTTGCCGTTCCAGATGAAAAAGAGCCATGCTCTTTTATCCTAATGACAATCTTGGTGCCTTCCGTTTCAATCTCTACCTGACCACTATTAATCTCCTGATTCAACGCGGAGGCCACTTCCATTGCATTCTGTTGCGTTTGCAACTCGAGCTTGCCCAATGCGGCCAACATCGCAAGAGCTTCGGCATCTGCTGCTTCCGCTGCGGCGGCGGCTTCTGCGGCGGCGGCGGAATCAGCGGCCGCAGTGGCTGTTGCCGATTCTGAATCCTCTCCATCAGCTCCGCCTGGTGCGCCCTCAACATCCTCTGCCGCTTCACTACCTTCATCGCCCTCTTTACTGGACTCAGGGTTGCTGCCCTCTGGACAGCTCACATCAAGTGATTTTTGAGTAATACTAGTCGTAGATTGCCTCACTTCATTAAGGGGTGTGGGTTTTGGTCTTCCAGGACTAAATTCCTGCGCAATAATACTGGTGCCTTTCGGGATATCTTTTATATTCACTTGGTTTTGGACACCAAAAGCCTCGCTCATAGAACCGGCTAATCGTTTATATTTTTGCAAGTCCATTTCGGAAAAAGAGAGCAATAACACAAAAAAGCACATTAACAAGGACATGAGGTCTGCGAAGGTCATTACCCATGCGGGAATACCCTTTTCACATGCAGGACACTCTTCCTCTTCCTCTGTCATAGCTTAACTAATCATCCCCATCACTACTGGGCCGTTTCGACTCAGGTATATAAGTTTGTAGCATGCTTTGTATGACGCGAGGGTTTTGCCCGGACTGAATGGCGGTAATCGCATCAATGATCATAGCCTGAATTCGACTCTCCTCCTCAGCGCGCAAGGTGAGCTTGTCTGCAATAGGAAGCGCAACCATGGTCGCCATCATGGCACCGTAAAGCGTGGTCAAAAGCGCGACCGCCATCGCAGGCCCTATTGATTTAGGATCATCCATAGCAGATAGCATTTGCACTAATCCAATGAGCGTACCTATCATTCCCATGGCTGGTCCCACATCGCCAATGGACCTGAAAATTTTTGCCCCCCATTCATGGCGATTAATCGCTTGTTTCATATCTTTATTAAGTACAGCCCTCACTACTTCAGGATCATGACCATCCACCAATAACGTAATCCCTTTTTGTAGAAAATCATTACCTACCTCTTTACCTTCTAAGGACAGTAGACCGCCTTTTCTTGCGGAGTCCGCTAGTTCGGTCACTTGCTCAATTAATTCCAGTGGCTCATGAGACTTAAATTTAAAGGACTTGGCTGCAACTGTAATAGCACTTAAGAATTGACCTATAGTGAATTTCATCAGTACAACAAAAGCGCTCCCCCCTATTACAATCAACATTGATGGGACGTTGACAAAAACTAATGCACTGCCTCCCAAAAGCATTGCAGAAAGCACAATACCGAATGCGCCGATCATTCCGATGAGGGTTGCTAAATCCACTGTTTGATCTCCTTACTCTACAGCCTGGCAAAAACGAAAATTATATCGCCTCGATAAACCGCATCTCATTCACGGCAACGCTAGATTCACGACAACGTTTAAGTCACAACAAGTTCAAGTCACAATAACGTTCAATTTACAACAACAAGGACACGGCACACCCGATTTTCCAGGGACATTCAGCGCTCAAAAACGCCTCTCATTATTTAGTCTAGCCCGTATTTTTCGCATAGTAATAAGGTAAGAAAATAACTAAGATCAAAAGCTCACGCACAGATCAATATTTGTTCATTGACCGATCTTCAAGGCTGCGTTAGTGTTGCCCTCTCAATCATGTGGGACCACACCATGCCTAAGAAAGAAACTAAGAAAACTGTTCATTTTGAAAAAGCGATCACGGAACTCGAAAACATAGTTGAGCAAATGGAAGAGGGTGATTTAAGCCTTGAGGCCTCCCTTAAAACCTTTGAAGCAGGCATCAAATTGACACGAGAATGTCAAAATGCCTTACAAAAAGCAGAACAAAAAGTGCAAATTCTGATAGAGGAGAGTGGTGAAGAGCAATTGGTGGAATTCCAAGAGGATGACGAATGAGTGCTGGGCTAGAATTACAGCAATATCTACAAGCATGCAGGAAAAGAGTAGATACGGTTATTGATCGTTTTTTACCCTCAGACTCCTTGGCCTCTCAGCTCCAGGAGGGCATGCGCTACGCCACTTTAAACGGCGGTAAACGTATCCGCCCGGTACTAGTTTATGCGACAGCCGAAGCCCTGGGTGCCAATCCGCTCAGGGCCAATCACGCTGCTTGCGCAGTGGAACTGGTACATTCCTACTCTCTTGTTCACGACGACCTCCCCTCAATGGACGATGATGATTTACGCCGGGGTAAACCCACTTGTCACATTGCCTTTGACGAGGCTACGGCCATTCTAGTGGGCGATGCCCTACAAAGCCTCGCTTACGAAGTGCTCGCCGCAGACTCTGCAGATACCGGCCATGAACTGGATACTGCATGCCGTCTGGATATGATCACCACATTGGCCGAAGCAAGTGGCACTATGGGAATGGCGGCAGGCCAAGCCATCGATTTGGCCTCGGAGGGTTGCCCTATAAATCTTCAACAACTACAAACTTTGCACTCTATGAAAACGGGAAAATTGATTCGCGCCTGTGTGCGCTTAGGCGCCCTATCCGCAGGCTGTAGTGACCCTAGCAAACTACTTCAACTCGATGATTTTGCAGCTAATATAGGCATCGCATTTCAAGTGCAAGATGACATATTAGATGTCACCGGCGATACTGATATAATAGGGAAACAAACGGGGGCGGATGCGGCGCTAAATAAGGCCACTTATCCCTCGTTACTCGGACTGCATGGGGCACAAGATAAAGCTCGTGAATTACACCAGAAGGCGTTAAAAGCCCTAGCGTTATTTGACCATCGTGCGGCGCCTTTGCGATTGCTCTCAGAATACGTAGTAACTCGAACTTACTGATTTCGAGACCACATCCCAAACTAGTAACAAATGAGCGCTTTAGGGTGATACCTAAAGACGCCTTCAGGTACAATGCAANCATTGAAACTATATCTGGCAGTAGAACAATCTATTTTTCACCATAACTAGACCCTGTAAATCTTAGACCTTATAAATCTTAGACTCTGTAAATCATAGAACCCTTAAATCATAGAACCCTTAAATCGTAGANCCACGAACCATAGAACNACGAACNACGAACCATAGAAAATCAGGCTCAGCACCTATGTTCACGGAAATCCCAAATAAGCGCCCTTACACTCCGCTGTTAGACCTGGCTAACAATCCCGAAGGTCTNCGNCAACTCTCNGAGAGTCAATTACCGCAGCTGGCCGATGAATTGAGAGAGTATCTTCTCTACACCGTCGGTAANACNGGGGGNCANTTNGGAGCCGGGTTAGGGGTCATTGAACTCACGGTTGCTTTGCATTACGTTTTCAATACACCTTTTGATCGACTGATTTGGGACGTGGGGCATCAAGCTTATCCGCATAAAATCTTAACGGAACGACGCGACGACATGCACACCCTCAGACAACGCGAAGGCCTGGGTGCATTTCCAAATCGCAGTGAAAGCAACTATGACACCTTCGGTGTAGGCCATAGCAGCACCTCGATCAGTGCTGCTATGGGCATGGCGATTGGCAGCAAAATGGACAAAAAGAATCGAGAGGTCGTAGCTATAATCGGTGACGGCGCGATGACGGCGGGAATGGCTTTTGAAGCGCTAAATCATGCTGGCCACGAGAAATCTAACATGTTGGTTGTCCTCAATGATAACCGGATGTCGATTTCCGAAAACGTCGGCGGCCTATCCAACTATTTTGCACGCATTTGGGCTAGCCGTCGCTACAATGCATTAAAAGAAAAAGGCAAAAAAGTACTGGAGAATATGCCTAACGCCTTGGATCTCGCTAGTCGTACCGAAGAGCATATGAAAGGCATGGTTGCACCAGGCACGCTTTTTGAAGAACTTGGATTTAATTATATTGGCCCCCTCAATGGCCATGACCTCCCGACACTCCTTCTTTATTTGAATAAATTAAAAGACATTAAGGGACCTCGGCTTTTACATATCATCACTCAGAAAGGTAAAGGTTTTGCCGCCGCTGAAGCTGACCCCGTTGGCTATCACGCACTAAACAAAATAGATCCGACTCCCAGCGTTAAACCAGCACCCCCACCCGCAGGCCCATCCATAGCAAAGAAGCCTTCGAGCCCAAAGTACTCAGCGGTTTTTGGTCAGTGGCTCTGTGATATGGCAGAACGCGACCCTCGACTAGTTGGCATCACTCCCGCCATGAGCGAAGGTTCTGGCATGGTAGAATTTTCCCTAAAATACCCTGACCGATACTATGACGTTGCTATCGCTGAACAACATGCCGTTACACTGGCGGCGGGCCTAGCCTGTGAAAAACAAAAACCTATCGTGGCCATTTACTCCACTTTTTTNCAACGCGCTTACGACCANTTTATTCATGATGTGGCGTTACAAAATTTAGATGTTTTATTTGCNATCGATAGAGCCGGTTTGGTGGGTGAAGACGGNCCNTCTCATGCGGGTAGCTTTGACTATTCTTTTTTGCGCTGCGTACCCAATATGGTCGTGATGGCACCTTCCGATGAAAATGAATGTAGGCAAATGCTATATACAGGCTACATACACGAAGGCCCTGTTTCTGTGCGGTATCCACGAGGCACAGGGCCAGGGGCAGAGGTACAAAAAATCATGCAATGCTACCCTATCGGGAAAGCGGTAGTCCGACGAAAAGGCTCGAAGGTAGTCATTCTCGCCTTTGGATCGATGGTCACTCCATCCATAGAAGTCGGTAACAAACTCGATCTCACGGTAGTCGATATGCGTTTTGTTAAACCACTGGATGAAGAGCTTATTCTCGACCTAGCCACTGAGCATGACCTCATTGTCACCGTAGAGGAAAACACCATTGCAGGAGGAGCTGGATCCGCTGTTAATGAATTTTTAGCAAAATCCTCGGTAATAATGCCAGTGCTTAATATTGGATTGCCAGACTATTTTGTGGGACATGGGAAACCGGCAGAGTTGCTTGATGAATGTGGCCTAAATGCCAGAGGCATTGAAAAATCCATTAACGAGCGACTAATAAAAGCCCAGCCCTTTAAACAAGCCTAGCCTTAAACAAGTTTAGCCTCCTCCTTGCTCATTCTGCTCGTCAAAAAGATGTCCGAGCTTACCTTCCTTAGTTGCCAAATAACGCTCATTGTGGGGGTTTTTACCTTGGTGAAGAGGAACTCTTTCCACGACTTTATAACCTAGCTTTTCTAACGCCTCTACTTTGACCGGATTATTTGTCATAAGCCGTAGCTGCTTAATTCCCATATGATCCAACATATCTTTGCAAATACCGTAATCACGCTGGTCAGCATGAAAACCTAATTTAACATTAGCTTCAACGGTATCAGCACCTTGGTCCTGCAAATGGTATGCTCGGATTTTGTTCATCAACCCAATGCCTCGGCCCTCTTGGCGCAGGTACATTAGTATCCCACGACCTTCTTCCGTTATAAGTTCCAACGCTGCTCGTAACTGTGAGCCACAATCGCAACGCAAACTGAATAACGCATCCCCCGTTAAACACTCTGAATGAATCCGCGCCAATACGGGCTCATCCCCACTGAAATCACCATAACTCACTAACAGATGTTCCTTACCGGACACTGAATCCTCAAATCCATGAATATCTAATTCACCCCACTTTGTGGGTAGGTGAGAGGACGCCACGTAACGAATTGACAATTTTTTCGACCTCCACGCTTTGAAGGCACTATCAGTTAAACCAATAGTAAATCCAAAAGCGAAACAAAAAATTTACTTAGTAAAAGCGAGCCAATTCTATCAGGTATGGACAGATGAACACAGCAAACATAATTGCGATTTCCCTAAAGATGCTAGGATCTTGATAGATTTACATGTTAGTAAGCACCTACTTGCAGAATCAAGAGAATTCAGTGCTAATACTTTTTCCGCAAACGTAACACTCCATTAGATTCCGACATTTCCACCTGCTCCAAAAATGTCATACCTAATAATATCGTCATGGGAAAACGACCACTAATAACAACTGCATCCACTTCTTTAAGCTCAATATCCCCCACCTTCACCCTATTTAATCGAATACTGAAAGATCGAACCACACCGCTAGCGGTCACCACTTGCCCTTCTTTGCCCACTAATCGGTAATCGATACCGAGTTCACTAGCCTGCTCGCCATTCATTGCAATACTGGTAGCGCCAGTATCGACCAAAAAAACCCACCACCTGACCATTAATACTGCCTGCCGTATAGTAACGGCGGTGTGCATCCATGGCGATGGCTACCTCACCGTATTCCCGCTTCGCGTATCCTGTTCCAATAGATGCCCGCAGGTAATACCGCTTTTCCACTCCTTGGTATTCAATTAGTGCGCTCTTAGCATCGGCATGTATTAACAACATCCCGTTATTCTTGCGCGCACCTTTTTTGAGCATCACTCGNTTGCCATTCATTTGTACAACGGCTGCATTTTTAAATAAACCCACCACCTTAATATTATCCGACGAATACGCAGGCGACCCCATCAATAGACAAGCGCTCATTATAATGCCCCATGACCAAACCGGCGAACATGACATAACAATGTTTATATTTTTTGAGATAACGTTGTCACCTGGGTGCAACGAGATTCGAACTCGGGAGAAAAATCTCGCTCTTTAGATTAGTCAAATCTTATCATCGGAAACCAACCAAGAGGTTACCCGTTTAAGATCCGCAATTCCATCGCCACTTAAAACGGACAAAGGTGTCCTGTTGGCGAAAACTAACGCGGGGTTTGATTCTCTCAACCACTTGGTCGCTTCAGCTGGAGATTTGCAGCGAGTATCCAGCATTTTACAAATTGACAATATATATGAAAGGCGTTCTGCTTGATACTCCGTCAAGGCCACATCGTCAGGCCTAGTTTCCCAGTGCGCGATTGAGTGCAACCCAGAAAGTCCAATCAGAATATTCGCTTCACGTCGACTCAATTCCCACTGATCGGTCAACAATAAAAACGATCGAAGATTCGCTCTTACAATGGTATGTTCGTTTTGATTTAGATTCGAATTTCTCATACGATACTCCATACATTCGATATTCGAAATAAGAGGAACTCAATAAACCGAAATCTATCGTTCCTTTAATTTATTGTCTGCGCGGTCATTTTCACCACACGATTTCTGCCTTGCTCTTTCGCTTTATACAAAGCTGCGTCCGCTCTTCTAAAAAGATCACTGGCCTCATTATCTTGAGCGGCCATTTCCGTTGCGCCAATACTGACAGTGACGGAAATGAAATTGCCTTCATACTCAATACTCAGCTCTTCCACCGAATTTCGTATACGTTCTGCTAGCAATGCCACTTCATCAACTGAAATTTTTGGACAGCATACGGCAAACTCTTCTCCACCGATGCGGCCAACCAAATCCACCGAACGCACCACATCTGAAAAACTTTTTGAGACGGACTCTAACACTTTATCTCCGCAAAGGTGACCAAAATGGTCGTTAGTCGATTTAAAATAATCAATGTCAATCATCAACAAACTGACTTCAGACTTATAACGTGATGCTCTTTCTATTTCAACCGCCACTCGCTCCAAAAAATATCTCCTATTGGCGAGAGAGGTAAGCGGGTCTATTGTCGCTAGAGTCTGCAATGACTCATTCACTTCTTTCAATCGAGCGTACGCGATAACAAGTTCGTCTTGCGTCTGCTTTAATCTCAGCGCTGATCTAACCCGAGCCATTAACACTTCGAGTTGATATGGTTTGACGACATAGTCATGAGCACCGTAATCTAACCCATGGGCAATATCATCATCATGAGCGTTGGCAGACAGTAAAATAACGGGGATATTTTTTACCGCTTCGTCAACCTTCATTTTCTCACACACTTCCAAGCCACTTAGACCCGGCATATTAATATCTAACACCACTAGATCGGGCAACTCTGTTCTAACAATTGATAATGCTTCTTCACCGCCTTCTGCCGTCAATACTTCGTAGCCCTCGTCCTCCAGGTCAGATTGGAGTAAAAACAAGTTATCTGGAATATCGTCAACGGCTAGTATACACACCATAAAACCAATCGCACCCTCATTGCACCAAACATCTATTATGGCTTAACATCTACCCCTACTACCCCCACCCCTATCGTTTAAGCTTAGCTCCCTTTTCTGTCCAAGCATGACTTTCTAGCTTGAGGAAAACATCCCTTTTCAACGGACACAAAAAAGGTGCGCTAGACAACGGTTTTATAACCAATCAATCTAGCGCACCCAGCTTTCTTACATGCTTAGAATCTTAATATAAGCCAGACTGCAGGCCTATATGATTCAAGTTACATTAACTGTTCAACAGGCTTCGTCTCGGGTTGCTGAGACTTAACTAGTTGTTGGTAATGCGAATATGACATTAAAACAGCCTTCTCTCGACCCGATTTTTGAATCCGAACAGGCTCCTGTTCGGCTGCATCAAGATAACGACCTAAACGATTTTTTAACTCAGTTGCTGTGATTTGCATAGACTCCCTCCCTTTAGCTGTATTTATCAGAATAGCTAAACTCACCATCCTCACAATGTATTTTTGAATTTATTTTCTAAATTCTTAGATTTTTTCGGCCGCATTTTTGATTTCTTTATTATTATAAAATAAAACTTTAACAAGATCAGTAATGAGTGGGCAATGTTAGCAGAACGCCACAGGATAATTCCGCCTCTACCACAAGATCTAAAACCTCAGCACAAGATCTAAAACCTCTTCAATTTGTAAATGATTAACATATTTTCCCTATAGCCATGCTTTAATAACTGCCATCACTCCAATCGTATACAAACCTGCAAGCACGTCATCGATCATAATACCGAGACCACCATGCACTTTTTTATCTAAAAGGCTTATGGGCCATGGTTTCCAAATATCAAAAACTCGAAATAGTACAAATCCTACAAAGATCCAAATCCAACCTGTTGGCGCGAGAATCATTGCAATGAGATAACCCACTATTTCATCCCATACAATTGAACCATGGTCATGAACACCAAAATCTTTTGCAGTTCTACCGCAGATATAAATCCCCGCAAAAAACATAAGCCCCACTAGTGATAGGTAAACGACACCTGTTAGATAACTCATTGGCAAATAAAACAATACGCCCACTACGGTCCCAAAAGTACCGGGAGCCTTAGGTACAGCACCACTGCCAAAACCTAAGGCCAATAGATGAATTGGATTAGTCCACTTAAAATTAGGTAACGATTCCATATTTTATTTTTTATCTCTAGAGATTATAAAAATGTTTGAATCCCATCTCTTGCATGTCGAGCACCTGGCCATCAGCGTTTATGCACTCCACTAACCCGTCTCTTTTCATTGATCCGATTAACGTAACTCTGACTCCGGCTTTTTCAGATACAAGCCTCACCGCCTCTGTATGGCGCTCAGGGACGGTAAAACAAAGCTCATAATCATCGCCACTTCCCGCTACTAAGCGAGCTTTGCTCAATTCATTAAGCTGACTAGAGGAAAAAAAAGATTTTAGTTTTTCAGACACAGGTATTTGATCAAAAAATATTGTTGCCCCCAACTGACTTCTGTCACAAAGGTGTGACAAATCTGCCAATAAACCGTCAGACAAATCAATGCAGCTGGTTGCAAAAGGAAGAAGAGAAAGTCCCAACGCTACTCTTGGCGTTGGGCGATTTAAACGTGACACCAAATACTCTGTATATTCAGATTGCTGGGGCATTTTATTTACCAACAACGATAAACCTGCTGCGGCATCTCCTAAAGTTCCAGAAACAAAAATGCTATCACCCTCCTTTGCACCATCTCGTCTTAGCGCGAGATGCTCACCAACCTCACCCGCAATCTGTATCGTGATGCTCAGCGGGCCTCTGGTTATATCCCCTCCTATAAGCGGCAAAGCGTATTCATCGGCTAGCTCAAACAACCCCGAACTAAACTGAGCCAACCACTCATCGTCTGCATCTGGCATCGTCAACGCCAAGGAAAACCAAGTAGGTCTAGCGCCCATTGCGGCAAGATCACTTAAATTAACTGCCAAACTTTTATAGGCTATGTGAGTAGGATTTGTATCTAACGGAAAATGTACGCCCGCAACTAGGGTATCCATAGACAGAGCCTGACACTGCCCACTGTCTCTGACTTGCGGAACGCGTACCAACGCACAATCATCACCAACGCCAAGACGCACGATGTCATTATCGTATTGTCGATGAAAATACTTTTTAATGACGGCAAATTCACTTAGAGACATGTTTGGGTAAACCGTATTAGTTGATTACACCCGTCTACACCTATCTACAGCTATCTACAGCTACCTACAACGATCTACAACTACAGATAGGCGCGGGAAAAGTAGGCGTGGAGGACAAATTTATTTTTGAGAGTCTTTGCTATTATGCTTGAACTCCATCACTCGGAGTTTTTGAGCCAACTTATCTAATACGCCATTAACATATTTATGGCCATCCGTAGCACCAAATAGCTTGGCTAACTCAACCGCCTCGTTGATGACCACCTTATAAGGTACATCAACTCGCTGAGTCAACTCGTATACGGCGATTCTTAATATACCCAGCTCAATGGGATCAAGCTCATCCAATCGTCGATCCAAATAGGGCTCAATGTGCCTATCAAGATCATTCACATGCTGTGGAATACCTTGTAAAACATCGTGAAAATATTCTATATCCGCTTTTTTCATATCAAAGTCGGTTCGGAACTGTTCCTCCAATTCGTCGATGGGGGTCTTCGCTAACTGCCACTGATACATCGCTTGTAAAAGAAACCTACGTGCTTTTTTTCTAGCTGCGGGTTTTCCCACATTACTAGGTTTAAGCTTTTTCGTTTGTGAATCACCCATTGCTTAATCGACTTTTAAATATTTTTTAGTAGGCTAACCATTTCCATCGCAGATAGTGCTGCCTCAGCACCCTTATTCCCTGCTTTGGTACCAGACCGCTCAATGGCCTGCTCTATAGTATCGACAGTCAAAACGCCGAAGGAGACAGGCACATCACATTCCAAGGAAACGCTAGCAATTCCCTTAACGCACTCTCCAGCGACATATTCAAAGTGTGGCGTACCACCACGAATAACAGCGCCTAACGCTATAATCGCATCCGGTTTTCTTTTTTGTGCAACGCGCTTCACCGCCACAGGCATTTCAAATGCCCCCGGCACCCGGACAATTTCAATATTGGAGTCATCAATACCATGACGACGCATCACATCAATCGCTCCGCTTAATAGACTTTCCACAACAAAACTATTGAAACGGGCAACCACAATAACGTATTTGCCTTCAATGCTCTGAAAATCACCTTCGATTGTGTTGATTTGATTCATGCTATACCTTTTCACCAATATGTTTAAGAATCAGAATCTATATACTCAACGATTTTTAAATCAAATCCTGACAATGCATTAAATTTCAATCGAGAACTCATCAGCTTCATTTTAGTAATACCTAGCTCTCTTAATATTTGCGATCCTGTACCAATCGTTCGGTACACACTAGTGCCATCGGTTGTAGTCGGCAGCGCTTGAGTCTGACTCGAGAAAAACTGGTCTACTCGTTGTAACATTTCATCTGCGTCAAAATTCCGTCCTAACAAAAGCACCACTCCTGCCTCCTGCTTAGCAAGGTAAGCAAGAGAATTATCAAGACTCCACCCTTGAAGACCATTTAAAGTAGCGCCTAATAAATCTCTGAATGGATCTGCCATATGCACACGCACTACTGGGGCTTCGGCTTTTTTCAAATCCCCTATTGAGACCGCTAG
>JAESQG010000112.1 GCA_016765265.1 Pseudomonadales bacterium
GCACTGATGCCGCGTGGAATGATCAAATCGATAGGCTTATTTCCCAGCCCAGCTATGAAGTTGAAGGCAATCAATATCAACGGATTTGGGACGATGTGTCCGGCAGCTGCCCTCCTGTAGCCATGACAGAAAAAACTTATGATGATGAAGGAGACACTACAACAACGGACCAATTCATTATGCTGTACGAACGAATTATCAATGAAGACTTAAAAGAGTTGTTGCTGGTATCAGGTGAAGAGACCGTGGTGGATAATCGTCTTGAGCGCTGTTTAGTGATCAGTACCGGTATTCCCTTACGGCAAAGCGATATTTCAATACGTGGATAATTAATTTAATTACGTCAAACGGAACAATAATTTTCAAAGGAGCTATTAATGGAAACGATACAGGAATCACTCGAAGGTTTGGGGGACTTCGCTATTTATTTTGGCTTGTCTTTAGCATTTTTGATTATTTTCAAGTTTGTTTACTCGGCGATAACACCACACAATGAGTTCAAATTAATAAAAGACGATAAAAGCACTGCTGCAGCCTGTGCTTTTGTGGGAGCAATTGTCGGCTTTTGTTTAGCGCTTGCAGGTGCGGCTTCAAATTCCGTTGATTTTATCGACTTTGGTATATGGGGTTTAGTCGCGCTTATTGCGCAGCTTATCGCATTCCTTATCGTGCGTGCAATAATGCCAAAAATTTCCGCCAGAATTAGTGACGGTGAGGTATCTGCAGGTGTTATGTTGGGCGGCATTTCTGTTTCTGTCGGGATTCTTAATGCTGCATGTATGACTTATTAATGGAGATACTTTTACAATGAAACGTTCAAAGTCCATTAATTTAGCCACAATGCGTAAATCAACAACCGCTANTGTAGAGTTAGTTGATGCTGTTTCAGCGAGCNTGGATCCTAGTGACAATAAAGGGTCGTTTGTTCGACATCCTCTGAGTGTCGCCATTGCGGCCACTATTTCATTAAGCGCATGCAGTAGTGGTACACAGGAAGCTGCGGTATATCGATCTATTGATGACTGTAATGATAGTAATCCGGGACAAAAGGAAGCCTG
The DNA here is from genome assembly GCA_016765265.1 of Pseudomonadales bacterium. GTDB lineage: Bacteria > Pseudomonadota > Gammaproteobacteria > Pseudomonadales > DC-out160 > DC-out160. The sequence continues at coordinate 1,059 of JAESQG010000112.1, forward strand.
TCANTTAGCATTTGAAAACGCGGAGAAAGAAGCGGANCGTACTGCACCTAAATACCGTTCTCAGAGAGATTGTGAGGATGAGTTTGGGTATGATCGGTGCCGTCGACACTCCTCATCCTCAGGCGTGTTTATGCCGATGATGGCGGGGTTTATGATTGGTCGAATGCTAAATGGCGGTCGTTATAGTTATAATCCGATGTTTACATCCTATTCNCGNCATAGTCCCTATTACGGGAATTGGGTGGGTGCTGATGGCNGGGATTATGGTAGNCGTTATAACTCTCGCGTACGGACGAAAAAGAGCACCTTTGATAAGAAACCCACTGTCACCAAAACTATGTCGAGAGGTGGTTTCGGTAGTCGGGCAGCCGCCGCGTCTTCCTGGTCTGGTAGTCGCTCATCTGGGTGGGGCGGATAGTTCATCATGTTACGAATGCCTATTCCTGAACGTCCCCAGTGGCGACAACAAGCGGCGGAATATGGTTTTAAATTTCATACTATGCACGGNGAACCCTACTGGGATGAGTCGGCCTATTATCAATTTACGCTAAAGCAGATTGAACAAGATATAGAAGACCCCACTGAAGAAATTCATCAGATGTGTTTGGCGGTGGTAGAGCGAGTGGTTGCCGATGAAGCATTGTTGAAGAAATTTCAAATNCCACCTCTGTATTGGCAAAGCATCTTAGAGTCCTGGCAGCGTAAAGACCCCAGCTTGTATTCGCGTATTGATCTTGCCTANGACGGACAAAGCCCAGCCAAGCTNTATGAGAATAATGCAGACACTCCCACCAGCGTATATGAGACAGGTTTTTGGCAGTGGCTATGGTTAGCGGATAATGCTAAAAGTGGGCATATCAGTCGTAATGCAGATCAGTTCAATTCACNTCAAGATAAGTTGATAGAGAGGTTCCATGCACTCGCGCAATCACACNTTGATGAGACGCTACATTTTGCCTGCTGTAGAGACACTGAAGAAGANTTCGGAACGGTGGAATACCTAAAAGATTGTGCAGTTCAAGCGGGGATCACCTGCAAATTTGTCTATATAGAAGATATAGGCCGTACTAAGTCGGGTCAATTTACGGATATAGACGACGATATTATTACCTGGATATTCAAGCTATACCCCTGGGAATTTATGATGCATGAGGAGTTTGGTCCTCTAATCAGTAAGAGTGAGACTTGTTGGCTAGAACCCATATGGAAATCTATTCTCTCTAACAAAGCATTACTACCTCTATTATGGGAAATGTTTCCCGGTCACCCTAATTTATTGCCTGCCTATTTTGAAGGTGATGATCGGGTTAGCGAATTGACAGACTATATAAAAAAACCCATCTTCTCGCGGGAAGGGGCGAATATATCGTTATTTAGAGATGGCGAGTGTACTGAAGAAATATCGGGGCCCTATGGAGGAGAAGGTTATATTATTCAGGCATATCACCCATTACCGCGATTCGGTGATAACTACACCTTGATTGGGTCGTGGCTGGTGAATGATAAACCGGCCGGTATCTCACTGAGAGAAGATAAGAGCATTGTTACCCAGGACATGTCTCGATATTTACCCCATATTATCCAAAACTAATGTTTGGAAAAATGTAGATGAGTACTCTAATGAAAGTGAAAGTGAAAGGTGCTGGTGGAACAGATGGTGGTGTAGGACAATTTATTATCGGTTTTCTAATGATGTGTGGCGGTGGCTATATGCTGTTGAACGCCATCCGAGTGACCACTCAATTTGGTATGGGCTATTCGCTTTATCGATTTGGGGGTGGGCTTTCGATAACCTCAGGTATGATCCTAATCCCTTTTATGTTTGGTGTAGGCATTATTTTTTATAATTCTCGCAATGTCATTGGCTGGTTGCTTGCGATTGGTTCATTGGCTGCTTTGATATTTGGTGTTATTTCCTCGATACAATTTAGAATGAGTCATATGAGTGCTTTTGATATTATTGTCATATTGGTGCTGCTTGTTGGCGGTATTGGCTTGTTCTTAAGATCTTTACATAATTTCAATAAGACTGCTGAGGAATGAGTGAGGCTAAT
>JAESQG010000113.1 GCA_016765265.1 Pseudomonadales bacterium
TGATGGCGATATTTTTTAGATCATAACAAAAACTATTTAAAGGAGCTGACGCTCCTTTTTTTACGCCTGGTACTTTTCATATTACCAAAAGTATCGTTCTAGGGAGGGATTGAAGAGTGTCATTTTCAGATTGCCGGAACTGTCGTCTCAACACAAAATACGTTTTTAACAAACTGCCGGTATGATCGTAGTCTGGGAATTGTTATGATTTTAATTTGGTTGACCCCGATTATCGTATGACATCAATTTGGTAATACCGTGGAATATTTTCCAAATCATACGGTTTTAATTTGGGATTTTTCAAGATGATAATTTTGCGCTCTACAAGTAGTGAGATTAAAGAACCTTGAGTTTAAGGTACAAGGTCCAACTGAGATAACTCAAAATATCTTTTTACACTTGAGTTGGGAGCTTTAAAATAACAACCCAAAATCAAACTGCCCTCATCGCACATGCTCACTGATTTCACATGCGCGTTTAACTCTCCAGGTTCTTCAATAAAGGGAAATACTATATTTATCTTTATAAGGGCGTCGATTTTATAAAGAGCACCGAACTCTTTTGCCGGACCGTCAGCAGGTATTTTCAGCTGGCACCCGTTCATACTGATATTCGAAACGACCGCCTCCCATGCCTTATCCTCTTCCACAATAGTACATCTCATGGTACAGGGATAGCGAGTTTCTATGCGTAGACCCCGTCTTTGCATTTCATCAGGAATGGAGGACACCAGTATATTGGAACCTTTGGTATACAACCCTATCACCTTTGACTGAAAGGCATAAACAGTACCATCCACTACCATCCTCATTACCAAAACATCGTCATCATGAAATAGCTCTTTGTAAGAACCAAAAGATTGCTTGATCTGTCTTGTTGCAGGAAGCATAGTCAGAAGCGTTTTAGCACTGTCGGATCCCACGTAATGAGTCAGGTATTTTATTTTTATATCTTTATTGGATACCTGCACTATTTCTCCGACATTAAAAATGCCGGTAAATTCTTTTACAAATGATTTCTGCGGTTCGCTCATATTTTTGAAAAATATTTAAATTATTACAATAGTCTAGCTAAATCGACTATTTTGGACATCATTGTCAACAACAATTAAAACGACGCTAGTTACTATTTACGATAGTTGTTTTTCGTTCATCTATCACACTTCCTACAAGAATAAAGTTAAATTCAACGAATATCATAATCAATCATCTATACCACGACGAAAATATAAAGTAAGTGTTGCCCCTTGCTTAAAAAAGGCCGATACAACACTTTCGATGAGGGCAAAAGGGGTAGTCAATCCTGCTAATAGTCCCCAGCAAAAAAGTCCGATCCAGTCGCCTGCGGTATCTCGCCGCTTTAATAAAGAGTAAAGCCGATTTGGTCTAGTGGGTACCAGAACATTTAGGGCACTCTGTATGAAACCGTATATATTCTGTGAAAGTGAAAAGGTTGACTGCTTTACCACCGTCAATTTTTTCCCCGATACATTTGAATCGAACCACTCTTTATCCAAATGTACCACATGCCTAGGAATATCTAGATGGAACCAATGCGCTCCAAACAAGATTCTCTGCCAACTTGAAAAATTCGGAACCGAAACCACAAGAATTCCACCCGGTTCTAAATGCTTATAAACATCTTCTAATAAACGGCTTACAGGCATAACATGTTCAAGAACATGCCATATTACAATAACATCGAATCTTTGATTGTTAAATTCAGCGTCTCCAATATCGCCGACGTGCAGGCTGAATTTACTATTTTTCTGATCTGGAAATTCAGCCCTTTCGATACCGGTGCATCGAGCACCATGGGCGTGAAATTCCGCTAACAACAAACCACGTCCACAGCCAATATCCAGCACCTTTAAAGCTTCTACAGATGATCCTCCAGCTTTATGTAGACCGAGTATTTTCTTTACCTGGTATCGATGGCCTCTCGATAGTAAGTGTTCAATACCTCCGAAAAATTTTGCGTTAGGTGTACCATAATATTGCGGGGCGTAGGCTTTCGAAAGAAGGTCCTCATCCACCTTTCCGGTAAAAACTAGTTTACATGAACCGCAAGAACACACTGGAAAGGGAGTCATCCCGGTATCAAAGTCTGAAGCATTAAAAAGCGGAGTGGTATTTAGACTCCCACAATTCACACAGCGATTAGCTTCAAGTGTATTATTTATCACAACTTAACGGACACCTATATCGGACCCTCATTCGAGATTCGCACGACTTTCATCTTCGACTTTTTTTAACACTGTCCAATCAAGAAAAAATAAAGCCGGAACACCCACTAGAACATACACCAAAGATTGGTTTAACCTACCCAATAGCGATATAACAGCGCCATTATCAGAACCTGCTGTACTGTATAAAAAAGCAAAAGCACTTTCCGTAAACCCGATTCCACCGGGTGTTAGGGGTATAGCGTTGAAGCACAATGCCATAGGATTAATAACATAGTGCGCCAAAGTAGGTAAATTGTCTTTTAATATCATTCCAACAACCACAAAACTGGTAATGGTGGCTGCTTGTGACATCATAGAAAGCCCCAAACACACTAGAACTCCTTTAGGACTAGCGATATAGGTGCGCAAAGCCGACGCTATCAGCTGTACGAAATTCGGTAGAATGTTATAGATGGAAGAGAAAAGACGAGAAGATTGGAATAAACCACTAGCCAGAAAAATGAAGACAAAAGTGGTCGACAGAAATATCGCGAGTATTGGCAGCATGTAAATCTCTTTAACAACCCCAAGACCGCTTACCCGATCAACAATAACAGCAACGCTTGAAATAGTGAGCAAAGCAAAAATACCCGCCAATCTATCCACGACCATAGCAGTAAAAACATCAATCTTCCGGTCTCTTTCCCTTAGACAAAAATAAGTCGCTCTGATTGCGTCAGTACCTACCATTCCGGGCAACGTCAATCCCAAACACATACTGCTCAGATTAACCTTGGTTACCTCCAGTAAAGTTAGTTTAAAATCAATCAAACTTAACAAATACCATATTCTAACCGAGACAATAATGACTACAAAAAGTATTAACAAAAGAGTGGTGAGCATCAGCATAACGGTTCTACTATCAAAAGAAAGCGTGTAAATTACCTCTAAATCAAGCAACCCATAATGATATAAAGCATAGAGCAGCAATATCGCAAGACCAACTTTCAATATAATAGGTAGAATTTTATTAACCATTTCTCTCATTCATAAAATCAATTAGGACTAGCACTTTAGCCCCGGACTAAGGAGTTTCGATTTTTCATTTCTTTCTGCACTTTTTTAAATGCATCTAATATTTTTTTATCTTGCGGGTATTCCGCTTTAAGCACACTCAATAATTCTAATCCTTGCTTAATGTTACCCAACTCTAAAAGTAAGACCACTCTAAGTAGGCGTCCTTCTTTGTGGGCAGATACACGAGCAATAAGGAGGTTCACTTTTTCTAAAGCGCGATTATGCGATCCGTACAAATGTTCTGAATATGCGCTTTTGTAGAGCAAATTATTCGAGTGTGGAGCAAGCTGAAGGGCTCTACTATAATACCGTACAGCCAACTCATATTTACCTAAGCGCTCAAACCCTTCCGCGCCTTTACGAAGCGCAACTACAGAATCCTCATTACTATCTATCAACAATTGGTAAGTTACCATCGATTGTTGAAGGAGTCCTTTTTTCTCTAACGTAAGTGCCTTATTCCGCAGAGTTTGTATATGACTAGCGTCAATCATCAAGGCCTGCTCATAATACTCCATGGCACTGTCATAGGAGGCATGAGAGAACTCAATATTACCCAGATTCATGTACGCAGTGGTTACTTGATTCGGGTAAAGTAAATTCACTCTCGACCACAGCGTTGTGTCATTTTTCCATACTGGCACATAGAGTCGTGTCTGCCATAGATTAAAAACCAAAATCAAACTTAAGCTGAGATAAATCACAATGTTTTTGTTAGTTTTACCGTAGCAACGTTGTAACACACCACACAATAATAAACCTATTCCTACATACACCATTGCCATGGGTATATAGGTATAACGATCCGCTGCCGATTGTTGTCCTACTTTGATAAAACCAATTACGGGTAAAATTGATATCAAGAAAAAGAAGAAAGCGAAACTATATTCATTGTGTTTCCTAGCCATACTGGCTAATGCAATCACAAGCATTACTCCAACAATGGCCACTGGATATAAGCTACTCACTCCGATATCCATGCTTGTAGCGCTAAAAGGGTAAAAAGGCGATAAGTCTAAAGGCAAGAAAAAGCCTGTCCAGTAATGTAAGATTGCTTCGCACCCATTCACGATTCGAGTAGCCAAACCGGTTTTTTCTAAACTTTGGGTTGGTTGTGCAAAAAAAGTGAGCGCAACTGCACAGAAACTCATAATGAAATAGACTGTCTTTTCTTTTACCAAGCTAAAAATATCGAGGAAAATTCTTTTTGATAATGTCACGCGCTTTAACAACAATAGATCCATCAAAACAAGTATTGGTGGCAAAGTCACCGCACTGGCTTTAGACAACAGCGACAACATAAAAAAAGTAACGAACAAATTACGCCAAAATATTTTTTTAACTGTCAACCGATGGTATTCAAGATAAGCCACCATGGCAAGAAAGTAAAACAAGCCGGACAACTGATCTTTGAGTTCCGATATCCAAACCACTGATTCCACATGCTGAGGGTGAATCGCAAACAAGGCTCCCACGAAAAAACTTGAAATAAGCAAAGAGTTTGAGTCAGAGGAAGATTGAAGTCGATCCCGTGCAATATAAATTCCCCCAATCCGAATTGTTAAAAAAGCGATAACACAGCTATTTGCCAGGTGTATCGTCAGATTGATTAGTTTAAAGAATAATGCATTTTCTCCCCACCAATGATACTCAATCATATAGACGAGCCATGTCATGGGATGCCAATTGTAAAAATAGTAATCCAAAAAAGCCCATTGTAGCGATGCAAAGGAGAGTTGTTTTATATGGGGGTTATCCAGCACATAAGCTGCGTCATCCCATTGCAGGAATTCATGGTGAATAATGTTGCTGTAACCCATAGCCAGCAGACAAACTAGTAATAAAACCCAGGCCGTAACTACGAGTATCCTGTTTTTTATAAACATCTTTTTCCCAAAAGTATCAATGCAGTGGATTAACTGAGGAACCTAGCTTAAATATAGCGCATTAGACCGCGCGTGGTAGAGTCCTAAGTATTGACTAATGTAGCTAATAAATTACTACGCTACGACGCTACTACAGCCTTGTAAATTGCCAAATCAAGATAATTAGACTGTTATCAATTGATAGTTTATGGAAATTTGATCACGGTAAAAAAATGATTAACAACAAAAAGGTTAGTGTCGTTATGCCTGCCTATAACGCACAAAAGACCCTAACCCAAACTTACAAAGAACTCCCCTTCGACATAGTAGATGAAGTGATTCTGGTGGACGATGCAAGTCAAGATGAAACAATAAAGCTCGCCAAAGAACTAGGCATCAAACACGTTGTGTCGCATTTCAATAATAAAGGTTACGGTGGCAATCAAAAAACTTGCTACAAAACAGCACTCGAGCTGAATTCAGATATCATCATCATGGTACACCCCGACTACCAATATACCCCCAAACTGATTAGAGCCATGGCAGCACTTATCTCAGATGATGTTTTTGATTGCGTACTCGGTTCAAGAATTTTGGGTACCGGCGCTATAAAAGGCGGCATGCCGAAGTACAAATATATCGCTAACAGACTATTAACGCTTATTCAAAACTTGATGGTAGGGCATAAACTTTCTGAATATCATACAGGGTATAGGGCCTTCTCGAAAAACATACTAGCAACCTTACCCCTAGAACAAAACTCCGATGACTTGATCTTCGACAATCAAATGTTGATGCAAATTATCAACTTTGGATTCTCTATCGGAGAAATTACCTGCCCCACAAAATACATGGCAGAAGCCTCATCAATTGGAGGCTGGAGCGCTTACAAATATGGCCTCGGGGTACTCCATGAATCCCTTAGGTTTCGTTTGCACAAATCCCTTAAAATTCCCTACAAAATCTACTCCGATCCAAACGGCTAAATAACCTTCTGTGGCAACTACTATAACGAAATTATAAACCGTCCTAACGAGGTATCCGTTGTTCAGGAATAATAGTGAGTGTTCCCTGCGATGGTATCTGTCGGGTTTTAATCGAATACACTTGTTCAATATTCTTATTACTCAGCACTTGTGAGGGGGTGCCCATTTCAACAAACTCGCCCTTATTAATTAGCATTAACTCATCGCAGAAACGAGCTGCATGATTTAGATCGTGAAGAACTGTGATAACAATACCCCCGTTGTCTGCGTGCTCTCGTAGTATCTCCATAATATGCAGTTGATGATACGGATCGAGAGAAGCAATAGGTTCGTCGGCGAGTATGATCTGGGGGTTAGTGGCGAAAAGTCTAGTCAATAACACTCGAAGGCGCTCGCCCTCTGACAAGGTGGTAATGACGCGATCAAGCAATGGCGCAACTTCTGTTTGTTCTACCGCTCTTCTGATCGCTTCATTGTCTTCTTGGTTAAGCTTGCTACGCCCTTTCAGGTAAGGAAGACGACCTAGCTCAATAACACGTCTGACTTTTAGAGGCCAGTGCACCTCTGCCCCCTGGGCGAGGTAACCCAGTTGCATAGCTCGCTTAGCTACCTCAAGCTCGCGGATACAGTAATCGTCAATGGTGCAAACACCTTGAGTTGGCACTAATAAGTTGGCGATAATTTTTAGTAAGGTACTTTTACCGGCACCGTTCGGCCCTATCAATCCGAGCATCTGCCCATCATTCAGCGTAAAGTTCATATCTCGCAAGATAACTTGTGTAAGATTCTCATAATGTATGTTGTCGACACGAAGCTGAGTCATGAGAAGTCATTCCGCGATCGATAAACTAAGAGTAAGAAGAAAGGACCACCCACTAAGGCCGTCACCACTCCGAGCTTAAGATCTTGCGTAGAAGATAAGGTTTGTACAAAAATATCCGCCATCACTAATAAAACACCTCCCGCCAATCCGCTCACTAATAATAATCTGCCGGGCTCATGACCAACGAAGGGTCGCAACATGTGGGGCACGACTAAACCGACGAACCCTATATTGCCGCTAACTGACACAGCAGCACCTACCGACAACGCTACACCTACGATCAACAGAGTTCGATATTTTCCTAGGGAAAACCCCATAGACTGAGCAGTATCCTCACCCAAAGACAAAGCATCGAGAAAGCGACTACTCATCAGTATCAGCGCAGCGCCCACCACCATAAAAGGTAAAGAAATACCGAGATCGGTCAAACTACGATTAGAGACGGAACCTAGCAACCAAAACACCATTTCACTCATAGCATAAGGACTATCTGCGAAATTAAGCGCCAGCGCTGTAGCCGATGAGGCGGCGGCATTGATGGCAATACCCGCCAATATCAGACTGGTCATACTGCTATTACGACCCGCTAAAAAGAAGATAAACACCACAGACAGCATCGCGCCGATCATCCCACCTGCGGGAAGAAATACCCAATGCACGGTAGCAAGGCCATAGTAAATCATGATTATGGCACCTAGAGCAGCGCAACTACTGACGCCAATCAGTCCGGGGCCCGCAAGGGGGTTTTTTAGTAACCCTTGCAAAGCTGCACCTGAAAGCCCAAGAGTAAAACCGACCATGCCGGCCAACAATGCACGAGGCAATCGAATTTCGAAAAAAATTATTTCCGCTTGCGAGATATCTTTATTAAGTATATTCACCAGCGCGTCAAAGATATCAACTGTTACCGGACCGACCCCAAGATCAATAACAATCGCTACCACTAACATAACGAGCAGAGACCCCACCAGTAGATATCGGTTAATGTCTATATGACTATTTCGCATGATAGCTTTCTAAAATATCCAATGCCTTTACAGTAATAGGTCCGCCACAGGCCCAAAGCGCAGGTGGCATATCTAGTATTTTTGTGTTTAACATACCACGCCTCAATGCTGGATGCTGAAGCAGTCGATCCGCTAAAGAATTCTTATTCGCGGTAGAGTTGTCTATAATCAGGACATCGGGTTGGGACTCCACAATATGTTCCAGGCTGAGCGTACCATACCAGTCAATACCATAACGGCCCGCAATATTTTCAAAACCCGCAGCTTCTATCAACTTAGACTTAAAAGTGTTGATGCCTGATGTAAAATTATTAGGAGCAAGAATCGCCGCCTGCAGGGTCGGCTGCCCCGCTGTTCGCTTCCGAATATTATCCATTTTAAGTTTCATTTCACTAATGATTACTTTTGCTTTTTTCTCCGCCCCAATCAGTTCACCCACCTTTCTGATAGAGCTGTACACACCAGCAAAGTCTTGAGGAATTTCAATTTGCTCAACGTTAAGGCCAAATGCCCGCAAAAAATTAACGGCCGCAACAGTGGTGTACTTGCCAGCTAAAACTAAATCGGGTTTTAGAGGAAGGATTTCTTCCGCGAGGCCGCGATTAATGCTGATCCCATCCAACTGGTCCCAATAATAGGAGTATTCTGGCTGAGTACTGAGGAAAGAGACTGACAAAATCTGATGTCGCTCTGCAAGACTTAAGAGGAGCTCGTCTGTGCAGAGATTAATGGAGACTACGCGCTTCGCTTGTGAAGAGGCATTACCTTGAATTGGGGCGCAGGCTAGCATGATTACTACTACTATAATTCCTCTGTAGCCTCCCATAAGATATTCTCCTCCACCAAATTAGCTTTTCGGGGTATAGGTAATCGATATATACCCTTCAATCGCTTTTTCTTGAAAAGTCTCACGTAGCTGATAGCCGCGATCCAACGCGTTTTCTACCGTCAACCTTGCTTTCAGTTCAGGTGTGATTGCGTAGGAACCTCGTAAACCAACAGTGGCAAAGCCCCTGATTGTGTTTAAGTTTTCAATATCGGTAAATTGACTACTTTGTCCCTGAATGCTAAACCCTAACCCCAGTCTTCCGAACTGACGATCAGCATCGAGTGATGCTGTGTTGCGAGATCGAAAACGAAGATCATGGTCCGATAATTCATCTTTAGCGTCCAGATATAGAAAACTAACACTAATGTCCCAGAACTGAACTTGAGTCTGTAGTTCAAACTCCAAACCGTCAATACTGGCAGCAGCAACGTTTCCAGGTGTCCACTGTTGACCGGTGACGTCTGCGAGATTCGGTGCCCATTCAATTAAATTATCGATCTTGTTTCTAAATACAAATGTCTGCCACCAAACCGAGCCGCTATAGCCCTTTAACCCAATTTCGAAATTCTCAGAGTCTTCATCCTTGAGTAGAGGGTTACCTTTTCCAAATGTACTTTCTTCCCAATACAGATCGTTAAATGTCGGCGCCTTGTAAGCTGTTCCATAAGATGTAATAAGTTGTACGGTCTCAGTTAATTCGAAACCAAAGGATACATTCCCCGTCGTATGCTTACCGGTTGTTTCATTGTCATCTTCCCGCAGCCCTAAGGTAGTGCTGAATTCACTGACTGTCAGTTGATATTGAGCGTAAAATGCATCATTCGTCCTCGAGTTTATAACTTCTTGCGTTTCGCTATCGATAAAAAACTTTTCAACTTCCACGCCATTAAAATCAAAGCCCGTAGCGAGCACTTGATCTTCAAAACTATCGAAACCTATGTTGAACAAATGCCCCTTTACAGGCTCAATAACACTCTGAACGCTGTAAGACTTTCGCTCGGTTTCAAATCGACCCGCCTCATCCGAACTTGCCGCAGGGATAATATCATCGCCATTTCGGCTGAAATCATTATTTTCACCATATGCAAGTGTTATGTCCCAGTTGTCGATAGGCGTAACAATGGCGGTAAGGTTTAGAGATTCAAGTTCAAATTCTCCGAAAGGCGCACAGTCAGTCCAGCACCATAAGTTGTCAACTTCATTCTCGCCTTTGTTCCTTAAATAGTTAAATTTAAATTTGGCTATCTCACCTGCAAAGGCGTCTAAACTAATATTGACGCCGGTATTACGATAGGAATCGTCATCGTCGTTATTGAAATCATCATTTATTTGGCGGTCATAACCAAGCACTTCGCGCTGCTCTAAAGCGACACTCAAGACTGTATTTTCAGTACTAATGGTCACTGTCCCCGAGACATCACTATTTTCAAACGATCCGTAGGAAGCACGGATCCTACCCCCAAGATCAGTTCCTTTATCCGTATATTCTCCCCTGCGAGTGATAATATTGATAACACCGCCTATGGCGTCCGAACCGTAGAGAGAAGATCGAGGGCCACGAACCACTTCAATTCGCTCGATCTGTTCCGGATTGATATACTGAAAGGAGGTAGAGCCGAGAGTCGCGCTGCTGAGACGTTGACCATCAACAAGAAAAAGTGTATGCCCAGAGTTTGCCCCTCGAATAGAAACTGAAGAGTCAGATCCCGGACCACCTGTATCGCCAACGTGGAGACCCGGCACACGGCGGAATAAATCCGTGAGGTCCTTAGGCTGCAATCGATCAATATCCTCTTTGGTTAGAACACTGACTGGTGCCAGTACTGAACGCAAGTTCTGGGGTGTTCTCGTCGCGGAGACAAAAATCTCATAATCGGTATCACTACTGAGATCTTTTTTGGATTCAAATGCAATAGTCGGCGTTGTAGCAACTGTTGTAGCAACTGTTGTAGCAGCAATAGATGAAACTAAGATTAGTTGTTTATAGACTGTGGTTTTACTCATTGATTTCTCACTTTGTCACTAGACTTTAATATTTGTTCTGAGAACCAAGCCGACATTAAAAACAGTCAATCGTTTACAACAAAACCCAGATATGCACACAAGTACAGAGCTAAGCAATACAGGCTTAGAATACCCCTATAGGCAATATTTCTTGATTTATTAATGATGCGGCTTAGTAGTAAATGCGCCACAGACAAGGTAGGAAACCCGCTCTGAACAACCATCCCCGGTTTTCAGAAAGCAACGCCCATAGTGGTAGGTCTACTGGCTCGCGGATCATCATCATCTACCCTCCTTCCCAAACATGACGTTCAGTGGAATAAATTCGGTAAATGACTCCTCGCCGACAGTTGCGGGGGCAGCTCCGCTTAAGGCGCTATATTCTAGGCGCTATAATTTGCGCACACCTCAGACGAATTCCCTATTATCTTCTTACGAAGACCACTACAGATGGGCGGAGTATACCGGTGGTTGAGGCCGATTTCCACCCAATGTACACCCTCTGGCGAGTGACTTATTGACTTATCGAGACAATTGTAGGGGAATGTGCGGAGTTGACCTCATAGAGAAACACTGACCTTATTAGAGAAACATTAAGGAAACTGTTCGGAGAATGAATTTTAGAGTCTTGAGTTCCTGTCCGAGGTAGAAGCAACAGCCAATAGATTTAACTCCCTCTATCGGCCATTGTCTTCAGACTTTACTTTAGACCTAGAATTCTAGGCATAGCCATGGCGCAGTAATTTACCCGGCGTTGCACCAGTACACTCTCCGTCCATAAAGGTCACTTCGCCATTAACAATAATCGAGCGATAACCAATGGCTTTTTGTATCCTGCGCCATTCTCCACCAGGAAAATCATGAGCGATTTCACCAGTCCAGCGAGGGGATACATCCAGTTTATCCAGATCATAGACCACAACATCTGCCGGTGCACCGACTCGTAATGTGCCCCGATCTCTGAAACCCGCCGCATGGGCCGGCAATGCACTCAATCGATAATGCGCTTCTTCCAAGGTGATTTTTGGTTCATCCCGAGCCAACCACATTAGAAAATCCGTGGTAAAGGAGCCACCAGTAAAGAACTTGGTATGAGCGCCGCCATCCGAAACACCCGGAAAGGTATAAGGCGAGTCATTAATCATGGCAGCCATATGGTCGGCATTCTGGCCTCGATCAGGCCCGAGAAATTCAGCCTCAAGATTACTGGCTACTGCNATATCCAACATCGCATCCACCACATGCTTATCTTCTTCCCGTGCAATTTGCGCAACGGATTTGCCAACGTATTTCTCAAGTTCTGCATAACCTTTAACGTCTTGTATTATTAGCTTATCCATCGGTCCACCAACCCCAGCTTGAACCATACGCATCTTGTCAGCAATGGCCCCCATGGATTCCTGCCGCATAGCCTCTCGAATCTCCGGGTCGGCCAGTTTTTGCATTTTCTCTTCATGGGTTCCAGTAGTCGCTTTTCGCCAAGCNCGACTNGCGTCGTATAAATTCCAGTCTTCTAAGGTAAAGGCAAAACCACCTCGTAAAGTACCGCCCTGACCATAAACCTGTAGACCTTCAGCCCGGCATTTTTCAATCCACGCTAAACGACGTTCATGAATACCTGCATTTTTGGGGCTGACAACCACCGCATTATGCAAAATAGGACGCTTGGCTACCCTGGCTAGCTGCGCCTGAAATTCCAAATCTTTTCGATTGTTACCCGTGGCCTGAGTGATTTGGATAAACCCCTCATCCCGTTCTGCCAATACTTCTGCAAGGCAGAAAATATCGTCATCCACCATGGTATCGGTGACCATTGGTGTGCCATCAAAATCCGCTTGGGTAGAATTTTTACCTAAGCGCTGAATTGAAAAACCACATAAACCNGCNTCCATACCTTCNTGCAATAAACGCTTCATCTCNGCCTTTTCCGCCTCGGTGGCTGGCCGTGATTTCGCGGCTTCAAGCCCCATAACGTAGGTCATCAAAGAAGCTGTAGGCATATATTGCAAACAATTGACGCCTTTTGGGGCGCGGTCCAAGGAATCCAGATATTCAGGAATTGTCTCCCAGTCCCAATTCATCCCCTGCTCCATAGACACATAGGGAATCGCCTCGGTTCGAGTCATGGTTAGCATCGATCGTTCTCGAAATTCTGGTTTTACGGGTGCAAAACCAAATCCACAATTGCCCAGCACTACCGATGTNACTCCGTGCCAGCCTGAAATTGTNCACCATGGATCCCAGCGNATNTGGGCGTCGTAATGNGTATGTAAATCAATAAANCCCGGAGCAACGATAGCCCCCTTTGCATCAATTTCCTGTTTTGCGGTGCCTTTTACTCGGCCACCCAGTTGGGCAATTTTTCCGTCTTTAATCCAAACGTCGCCCTTGTATCGGGGCACTCTTGTACCATCTACTACCGTGCCACCTCGAATGTGTAGGTCATATTCTGACATGAGAACTCCTTTCTTCATACGTGATTGGTTGGTAATCAACTGTCTGTTTTTCTTTCGATTGTTTTCCTTAAACTACTCTTTGTTTTCCTTAAACTATGACTTGGTAAATATTAAACTACTACTTTGCAAATATTAAACTACAACTTGGTAAATATTTTTTAATTGTGAACACCTAATTGTTAACATATATCCCCGCAACAAACAAAACAATGCGAGATAAACGCTACACAACAGACTGGTTAACTCGCGATCAAAGCAAAAAAGTAACGTTATCTTGAGCCTCATCAAGCTTTAACAAGATCACTTTCTTTTTTTGAATAATAAAATCCGAGTCACTTTCTAGAAGTTCGTATTCGGACCTCCCCGCATGCATATTTTGCACATGACCACGCAACTCAACCACCATAAAGTTGGCATAGGCCTTGATGGTATCGCCGTCCTGATAAGTTTCAATGTTAGTTACGGTGCGTAGGGTCCGTGACTTTGGGGATTGAGCAAAAGCATTGCCTTCAATTAACCTAATAATGTGGTTCTCTAGCATACGTCGGTCACAATAAAGGATGGAGACATGTTTCTTAGGATCGGTATCCTCATTATTGCAGGGGATCCAATAGATGCACTTCTTGTCCCATAAATCCAACCAGGGCTGATAGCTATTACTGTCCATCAACCGAGCTTCTTTGAAAAGGAAGGATTCAACTCGCTCTTTTAGGTCTAACTGTTTATTAGTCGACATTTTGTTCCATCACCTCCAACCAGTGTCGCCAC
>JAESQG010000114.1 GCA_016765265.1 Pseudomonadales bacterium
CATCTAGCCTATGCTGTATTGCTGAACGGCGGAATCGCTCATACGAACTTAGGTAACGATATTGCTGCGACACTAAACGCCGCTGCTGCTCGTAAATATCTTCGTGAGCCTCTCGCAGCCGTGTGGATTGCTCCCAGGAGGCAAGAACAAGGCTCTGTCTTCATAAGGTTCAGGTTTAGCTTCTGCTCTCGCGAACCCCCAGGATCGCATTATCCGAGCCAGGGGCCCCATCCACATCAATATTCTTACGTACATACAGTTGCAGACGATCCTGGTAGCGCTGGTTTCCTTTTTTTCGTATCAGCGCTTGCTCTAGCTCAAAGACATCATTCTGCTCATGGTTCATGGCCAACAGCTTAGTCAGTCCCTCAAAATCAACATCCAGCGCGGGCACATTCATCACCGATGCTAATGCAGCGGACGGCGATGCATAACCTTTCAAATAAGTTAGCTCCATATCAATCAGCGCGATCTCTGATTCGGCCACAAAGGCGTCCTCTAGATAACTCCAACCCTTTAGATAGGCCCTACGCTCAATACGGTTCACGGACACCATTAGCTCGCGTTTTAACGTTAGTAGGGCTTTTTTTATCCCTACGAACCCCACTGAGATTTGGTGACGCCGGCAACGTTGGGCTTTGCTCCGCAGTTTTTCCTGAATTTTGTGTGTTTCCAGAGCCACCTCGGCCTCTAGGGTTTCACTTTCTCTGCGATTTTCAAAAAAGCCATTACGCAGCACATCCCAGTTCAACTCCAGATAAGCGCTGGACTCCCCGTCATCAATTACGTCTCGATTGGTGTAGCCTCCCCGCAGGCTTAAAGCCGTTCGTCTTTTTAAGGATGCCCTTTTTGCCTCCAGCGCGCGTATATTTCCCTCCAAAAAGGTATCAAAGGGAATATCACAGGAACGAGTCATCAGTTGGTTAACCTCATCCATCCCAGCCTGTTGCAGCATCACGTGCTGAATTCTCTTCTGACTACCGAGCAAAATACGCCACATGACAGCGCGCTCGCTATTTTTCAACTGTGGGTCATTAACGGGGGCATCGAAGGACTCATTGGCACTAACAGTTAATACCTCTAGCTGCAGGGGTTCAGCAAAAGAGGAAGGCATAACCATTACCATAAACATCAAAATAATAAATGTGGCAGACAGCAACCTACTAACCATGATAACGACACCGGAATGAACGGGAGTATGCTCTATTACGGACCCTAGATGAGCGGTCCGTGAAAGCGCGCATTATCCAACGGATCGCATCTCTTTGTATATACTCTTATTTAAGGTTCACAACATTAGAATCGATAAATTGACTAGCACGCTTCTATTTTATTTTTTCGCAGTAACTAGGAACTGGGGTAGTACAAAGAGATAATCACCGTTTTCCATCGCAGCATGCTATTCAGCCGTCAGCGTGTCGTCCACAGCACTCTCTTTAAACTACTCAGTTTTTGCTTAGTTTTGACACTTCCGTTTCGACTATCGTCCCCTTGAAAAAGTCAGGATCATTAGCGGTAAGCATGGAGGCTACATTGCCGAAGACAAAAGATTTAAAATTTTCTTCAGTAATTTGTTCCTCGTCTACCAGTTCATAGGCTTCATGTAATACATGGTTCATGTCGGGGACATCCCAGTGTCCAATATCCGAGCTGAAGATTGCCTTTAATTCTGAATTGAATGGATTGGTTTTTTTATTGAAGGCAAGCTGATTCATCCCATCATCGGCTTCGCAGCCAAAGTAAAAGGGCTTTACAAATAAATCGGCGATATCAGAGGATTTTGTTATTTCTATCGCGGCAAATTCATCATGTGCAACTGAACCTTCACCGGGATCAGATAGAATTCTTAAACTTCGATCGATNTCTGAAATNTTATTCTNGAAACTTTCNGGAGCNTACTCTTTAAAAAGCGCCTCAAATTTTGGACGGTCAAGATTGGCNGGATCATAATGNGCCATGTGGTTTGTATTGCGCTTTTCCCAATGACCNATAATATCTGAGAAAAGATTACAGGCCCATCCNACNCCNCCTTCAAGAAATGNAAANCGNAGATTNGGAAATCGTCGAGTTACTCCGCCCATAAANAAGGATCGACATATTGCTTCNTGTCCGGCGGCAAAATGGCCTANGTGATTGTACATNTANNTAGTGGAAGATGTGCGAGAACCCCAGCCCATTCCGCTNGAGTGGAATGTAGGTGCGAAGCCNAACTCTTCACANGCTCGCCAAACGGGATCATAGTCTTGCTCNTCGTCAAAGCCGATAATGTCGATATAAGAGCTATTGTTTCGTTTACGNTTAAACAGGCCCCCAAGTAAAACAGTCTTTANCCCCAACTGTTTTACGTAATGGAGTTCTTCAACTGCTTCCTCTGGTGTNGCAGTGGGTATGACNGCCACNGGTGTCATACGGTCTGAATATTCTTCGTATAGTCGAGCATGATAAATGTTAAACGCTCGGCAAGCCGTTTGCCTCAGTTCGTCCTGCTGGAGCCCCAGGGCAAACATACCGTGTGTGGGATATAACAGCGCAAAATCAAGACCTATATCATCTAGCCTTTGGTATAGCAGTTTAGGAAACATGGCCGTTGCTCGATCCAGAGTGTTGCGTGTGGGACCCGTCCACCAAGGAGCACGAATTCTATTGGGCGACCCACCGGCATTACGTGCAGCTAGAGCGTTAGGCAGGCCATCAACACATATCGATGATTCAAATTCATTGGTCAGTGACGTCCCCGCTATCTCTTTAAAGAATTCTAATACCTGCGGAATGAACTCTATGGTATGACCATCGCCATCAATCACGGGGTGGGATAATTTTTCGCGAATCGTATTGACCATCGTCATACTCCAGAATAGGTAGTTAATGTTAATTTGTCGCAATAATATCAGGGTGCTCTATGGAGGGCGAGGGGCAATCGGTATATAGAGGGCGTGGCTGAGCTAAAAGGTAGTTCGATAGCTAGTCTCAATTATAGTGATTTCTATAGATGAGTATGTGTCCAATCCAGCGGTAGGATTAAACACGAAATTATTGAAACGTATATCGTTACCATTCGTACTGGTTCCCGTAGGAATAAACATTTCTGACTTAATATGACTGAATGCAAAGTCAAAGGAGCTATGATTCGTTAATTTATAGCTAAACCCTACGGCTATTACATCGATATCGGACAGAGGAATTAAATAATCTCTTCTGTTATCTGGAATCCCCGTTTTTCTGGGCTCAAAACCAAGTCGTAGATCCAATTTCTGATTATACTGATATTCGAACCCGATGCCCCAGTTAACAGTATCCACGTAACCTCTTGGCACTTCCAGCCGGTCCGCGTAGGCTCCGTCGACGCCCACGATGGAAAACAGGTCGAAAAGTCCAATTTTCTCATCAAATCTGAATGTCAGATCTTTCCAAACACTTGTTTCAGTCCATTTAACATCGATATTGACTTTCAGTCGAGGCAATACCTTGACACTAATACCAGCGGTAACATGTTGTGGGGTATTAAGCGTTACCTGCCCTGTAGTTTCTATAAGCCCATCGACTGGGGTGTGAATTGTATCCCGGATGAATGTTTCAAGAATTAGGGTTGAACCAAATATAGTTGACTCTGTAAGCCCTTGAACGAGTTGGAGTAGATTCTCCTTTTCAATTTGAATACTGAGGGGTCCTTTTAGTACATCTGCTACGCCACTCAAATAGGCAAATCCTAATGTCAGCCAATCGGTTGCTTCCCAAAGTATGCCAAGGTTATAGGTGATTGAGACCACTTTTTCCAGTTCAACCTCAAGATCAAAAAGTGTCTCAAAGGGGCTTAATTGCCCACGGCAGACATCCAAATCGAGAATTGAATCTGAAATCTCTAAAAAGTAGCGTGGATTCTCAGAGCGTCCACAAAGATCATTTGTTAATTCCGTTAGCTCTTCTAACAACTGACTGGGAGCACGGTATGGTAAATCCACCCCTACACCCACGTAAGAAAATCCTACGCTAAGGCCGACAGATAAAGTGTCTGTCCACTGATAACCTACTGATGGTGAAAAAAAGGTGAGTCGGGTTATACTTAGCTCCCTACCGTAAAATCGTCCGGGATCGTCGTCTTTTCTCGACATACCAAAAATCATCGGGGCATATACTGCGTTAGCGAAAGTAAATTTGGATCCCTCCCTATTCCAAGACACACCACCCAGCGGGGCCGCCAGTATCGGTATATCTGTATGACCCACAAACGGAAGATAAACAGCGAAGGCATCGACAGTGGTCTTCGTATTTGCTACTGGATCTTCAAATCCTTTCTCTTCATATTTCGCGATGATATCTTGATTGTTTAGTTCAAATGCGCCCCCAATCGTCACATCACCCATGATGAATTTGAGTTCATATTGATGGCCCTTTAATCGTGTTAGACCGGCGGGGTTAAAATGAATGGAGTCAATACCAGGAGGGTCAGCGGTCACTGCATTACCTAAAGTGATGGCTTTGGCGTTACCAATCAGTAAATTATGCGCCATCTGTGCATATGACACCGCGCCATATAAGCCTACGATGAAAAAAATGAGGGTTTTTAAAATGAAATGTTTCAAGACGGTACTCTCCCTGTGGTTTTAGATCTTTGATACTGCTATCAGGTAGAACGATATTGGATAGAGCGAAATTAAGTAGATAATCTCGCCAATGCCAATCTCATTCTCGAAGTCAAAGAACTACTCCTATCACTAGGTGTCATTCCATTGCACCTATAACTTTATTGCGTCTATAACTTTGTTTTTTCTGGAGAGTCAACAGGTCAGGTCGCTTAAAGGCGAAATAAATATTATGACAGGTTGATTTTCTCTCCCAATGAAAAACATCCCTACTTATCCGTTATTATTTTTAGTTCTTTTTTCTTATTTTCTGTGAACTCGTTGGACCCGTAATGCTTGTCTGTAATAGGGTAAGAGTCAATCCCTGGGGCCCGTCATTTAGGGACTAGGCAATTCGTCAGACCCTTTTTAAACTGTTGAGGAAAAACTGTGTGGAATGTATTTAAGCAACGCTGGTATAGCGAAAGCGGTTACCGAGAGGTGCTGGTCTTAGCGCTGCCGTTGATACTCAGTACCGGTGCTTGGAGCATACAGATTTTCATCGATCGGCTGTTCCTGGCTTGGTATTCTCCTGAAGCCATTGCGGCGGCCTTACCGGCAGGGATGACTAGTTTCACGTCCATGTGCATTTTTATCGGAACAGCATCCTATGTCAGCACTTTCGTGGCACAATATTTCGGTGCAAAACAGTATAGTAAAATTGGGGGCGTAGTTTGGCAGGGAGCTTATATTAGTGGCTTTGGAGCGATAGTTGCAGTACTAGGTTATTACTTTGCAGAAGAAATCTTTCACTT
>JAESQG010000115.1 GCA_016765265.1 Pseudomonadales bacterium
AACCAATAACCAATAACCAATAACCAATAACCAATAACCAAGACGATAACGATTATGGGGTACCGCTTTTGACACGTCTAATTGATGTACATACTCATATAGTCCCAGACTCATTTCCTGACAAACCCTCAGGTAGCACAGAGTTGAAATGGCCTTGCACTGTTTGTGATAAGGACAAAGCAAAAATTGTTATCGAAGGAAAAACCTATCGTCGAATAGACAGCCGCTCCTGGGATACTCATCGACGTATTGAAGATATGGACCGCACCAATGTCAGTATGCAAGTGCTTTCACCCATGCCCGAATTGTTGTCCTACTGGTTTGAGCCGAATGACGGATTAGAAATGTGTCGCTGGATGAATCATTTTATCGCGGAAATGGTCGCAAAGGCGCCCACTCGGTTCTCTGGTCTAGGGATAGTACCCTTGCAAGATCCTGAACTCGCCGCGCATTCACTTTCCACGCTTAAGGCGGATGGTTTCGCCGGTGTTGAGATTGGAAGTAATATCAATGAACTCATGTTGGGCGATCCTCGGTTTGAAGAATTTTTTGCTGAGGCGGAAAATTTAGATCTGAGCATTTTTGTACACGCGCTTCGTCCCATCGGGGCTGATAGATTAAGAAATACACCTGATCTTATTCCTTTTGCTGCATTCCCCCTGGATACAGCACTGACGGCCATTTCAATTATCCGCGCTGGAATCCCCGTAAGGTATCCTCGGCTGCGTATTGGTTTTAGTCATGGTGGTGGTGCGATAGTCCCATTAATACACAGACTTACCCAGGGTTGGAAATTGACGCAATCTTTTGCGGGAGAGTTACCAGAGACACCACAGAACTATGCGGCTCGTTTTTTCTATGACAGCCTTGTTTATGATTCGGGTTATCTGAGTTATCTTGCAAAAGAATTTGCACCGGGTCAGATTTTTGCGGGCACGGACTATCCCTTCGCGATTATGGAAAAAGATGTGGCTGGTTTTATAGCCCAGTCCACTATAGCGCAGACCACTGAAAAGAATATAAACTCTCTGTCCTACCAGGCGGCGGAACGTTTCCTGGGCCTATCTTCACTAGAGGAATCCTTATGACTACCAAAACCGGGGCCGAAGTCGTTGCCGAAACACTTAAGAATGCCGGTGTGCGCCATGTGTTCGGCATTGTGAGTATTCACAATATGCCCATTGTCGATGCCATAGAAAGATTGGATGGCATCGAGATGTTGACCACACGTAATGAGCAAAGTGCAACTCACATGGCCGACGGTTATGCAAGAGCTACTGGAAAACTGGGCGTATCATTGGCTAGTACAGGCCCAGGGACTACCAATACGGTGACGGGTTTATATGAGTCGGCCTATGCTTCATCCCGAGTATTAGTAGTGACGGGCCAGGCGGAGAGTGCCTTCTACGGCAAAGGCAAAGGATATGTCCATGAAGCGGAGAATCAGGTGGCCATGCTTGAAACTGTCGCCAGGAAGGTCGCCTCACCTCGATACGTTGATAACATCGCTGCGGATTTGAAAGCCGTGATCGATGATATTTGTACCGGCAGACCGCAACCTGGTGCAATCGAAATTCCAGTGGATTTGCAATACGCATCCACTGATGTGCCTGCTCCCAAAATCTCTCCTCCTTCGCCCATAGAACCCGATGCGGCGGTATTAGCGCAGGCAGCGGAATGTATTCGAAAGGCGGGCAAGATAGTGATTCTTGNCGGTGGCGGAATTGCACTCTCTGGTGCCTCTGAAGCGCTCGTTCAATTTGCCGAAAAACTGAATTCAACGGTGTTGACTAGCCAAAATGGAAAAGGAGCTATTCGCGACGATCACCCGCTTTTTCTTGGCCCCGTACTGATGAGTGGCCCGGTTATCAAATGTCTCGCTAAAGCTGATCTGCTGATAGCTGTGGGTACTCGTTTTCAGGCCGGAGTGGGTGGCGCTCAAGTTGGGCTACCCCTTCCGCCGATTTTACATATCGATGTGGACCCAAGGAATATAAACCTCAATTATCCTGCCAAGGTAGGGCTGGTGGGTGATGCAAGACTTTGTCTAGAAAGTCTCACTGCTGAATTAGAAGGTGTTTCCAGTGATGTAGAATTTAATGACAAACTCCTAGCTGCGGCAGCGGATACCAAGGCCAGAAATATCGACAGAATTGGTCCAGACCATACATCGGTACTTAAGTCCATGTCTAAGTATATGGATAGAGATGCTTTCTTTGTCAGAGACTCTACTATTCCAGGCTATTACTGGGCAAACGGCTTGCTACCCATATTTAAACCCGGTGGTTATATCACGCCAACCTCCGGCGCCATTGGCCCTGGATTGCCCATAGGAATGGGTGTCGCGGTGGCTACCGGCACAAAAACTATCATCATGCATGGCGACGGTGGCTTTATGTACCATGTGGGCGAGTTGGCTTGTGCGGCACAATATAATATTCCNATTGTGGTGGTGATTTTCAACGATGGNGGTTATGGCGTTTTGCGAGGCCTGCAGGCCACACAGTTTGATGGTCGGATTAATCAAACAGAACTGTTCACTCCGGATTTTGTGAAATTAGCTGAGAGCATGGGTGTCCATGGGATGAAAGCTGATAATGTGGCGGAGTTCGACGCGCTGCTAACGGAAGCAATGGAAATGCCTGGTCCCGTCTTAATTGAGATTAATGTTCATAATATGGAGCCCATGCAGGGCATCGTGACTGCGCCCAAACAGACGAGTTGAGGCTGTTGTTATTTTCGGTATCTGGTTATTAATGTTTTGCTGTGTTCTACTTTGGCAATCATTTCTATTATCATGTTGATTAAATTATTAGGGAGAACGAAATGGATTTAAGAATTAAAGGAAAAAAAGCGGTGGTGGCCGCAGCGACTAAAGGCTTGGGTTTTGCTACGGCAAAATCTTTAATAGAAGAAGGCGTACAAGTTGCGATTTGTGGTAGAGATGCCGGAAGAGTTGCTGACGCAGTGGCAAAATTAGGCGGTGATACGGTTGGCATAACGGCCGACGTNTCCTCTGGAGANGGNGCTANTGGCTTTATTAATGAAGCCATTGCNGCGCTGGGCCAAGTGGATATTCTGGTGACTAATGCGGGTGGGCCTCCGCCGGGCAAGCCAAGTGCGACGACTTTGGAAGGTTTTCAATACGCAGTGGATCTCAATCTTATGTCGGCGATTGCCATGTGTAGCGTAGCNCTGCCCGGNATGAAAGAGCGNGGTTGGGGGCGAATTCTNGCTATCACCTCTCATGCTGTGCGTGAGCCGGCNGCCTTTATNGCNGCNTCGTCCACGGCAAGNGCGGGTACTAGTGCCTACATAAAGGTNCTNAGCACGGAAGTNGCTTCCAAGGGTATTACNGCTAATTGTATCCAGCCTGGNGCGCATGCCACTGATCGTTTAAAAGATCTGGGTGTTGATATGGAAAAGATGGCAAAATCTATTCCAGTCAAAGTCTTAGGTGAAGCGTCTAATTTCGGTCAGATTGCTGCATTTTTGTGTTCAGATATTTCTAAGTTTGTTACTGGTACTAGTGTGTTGGTTGACGGTGGTGCTTACACTGGAATGTAATATCCATACCCAAAGCGAATGTGATGTAGGCTTTTTCGCTTTGGGGATGTTTTAGAAAAATTTCTTTAGCTGGTAATGGGTATCATCGCATCGGCGGATAGGTTTAATTAGCGCTTATGTCCCCAGATGCTACCAGACTGNTACTGTTTCACAGTCCAGTCTGGGCCCACTGTCCGCGCACCATAACCAAATTCAATATCAAAACCACTGGGCGATCTAACGTAGAAGCTAAACATCTCGTCGTTGGTATGACGGCCTAGACTACTCGTTATCTTGCACTCCGCTGCGGTGGCTCGCTCCAAACCAAGGCCAACATCATCGATGCTTTCTACTTGCACCATAAAGTGCAGTAGGCGAGTGGGTAGAGGCACCGGTGCCAGTGCGAGAGTATGATGTCGCGAGTTACAATGCATAAAGGTCAAATCCAGACTCATTTTACCCATGGGTATGGAAACAAAGTCAGACACTTGAAACCCCAGTCCCTGCTCATAAAACTTCCTTGCCGCTTCCATTGATGTAACGGTTAAAACGATGTGACCGAAGCCTTGATCGCCGGTAACAAAACCACTGACGCCTGCGGGAGAAACGAAAGGTTTATTGGGGAGTAAATTGACACCATATATGATGTGTATGTCGAGACCGTCAGGATCACTTGTTTTAAGTAGGCCTAATGCGCCATATTCTTTAGCTTGGGCTTTGTCTACTAGTTCTGTGGAGTAGCCCATTTCATCTAAACGCGCTTTTACGGCTAGCAAACTGGCTTCATCATCTACTTCGAAGCCCGCAAATTGAATGTCGTTGCTGTCACCCGGCAAAACCTGAAGACGGGTTTCTTGCTCATCGAATCTTACCTGTAGACCCTTGTCGTTTTTCTCAGCGCTGACACCAAGCACCCCAGTGAGGAATGACTGCCACGCCTCCAAGTCACTTCCTTGGACACCAATATAGCTTAGGCTCGTGACACCTACTTCGGCATTTGAATTGGTGGGTGTTGTTTGGATTTTAGCTGTTGTTGTTTCAGTCATCATTTCACCTCGTTTTTTTACTAATGCTGTGACCTGGGTTAGTTAGTTTTAATCTCCGTATTATTATCACAGGTAGAGAAGTCTTGCTGGGTTAATGACTCTGAGAATGGGAATTTTCTTTGTAACTATTCAGCGAAAAAACGCTTGACATGTTTTTTTGGAAAATTCCCTGGTGGCGCCTGTTATGTGTATCCCTATCAGCTGTTAGCATAGGAGGGAATACAAAGCTAATCAGGCCACCCCCGCGTCTTAGTCTATACCCGAACGAAAGTTAAATCTTAAAACCGCACTACCCGCAATACACGAGCAAAAAAACGAGTTTCAAAACCTATGCAATAATAACAGCCATCACCTATTGCTATAGCGATTTTCTACTATGACCAAAGATGGCATTAACATCAATGAGACAGTACAAGAAGTCGAACGACTCTTAGCTCAAAGTAATGACTTGCCTCCCGCACTGGAGGCCTCCATCAATATGCTCCTGCTAGTGGTTAAATTGTTGGTTGCCCGCACCGGATTAAACAGTCGAAATAGCAGTAAGCCTCCCTCTAGCGACCCCAACAGAGCTAAAACCAATCGCCCCAAAAGCAACAAGCCCAGAGGTGGCCAAAAGGGCCACAAAGGATGCAACCTGGATCAGGTGAGCGAGCCCGATGAAATAAGCTCGATAGAAATAGATCGCAGGACATTGCCTAGGGGAGAATATAGTGAGCGAGGTTATCAAAAGAGGCAGGTCTTCGACATTCGTATTGCTCGCCATGTCATTGAGTATCGCGCTCAAGTTTTAGAGAATGTATTAGGTAAGCGTTTTGTGGCCCCCTTTCCGCCCGGTGTGGAGCGTGCCACGCAGTATGGAGCCAGCATCAGGGCCAATGCGGTCTACATGTCGATGTTTCAATTAATCCCGTATGAGCGTATTCGAACGCATTTCGATGAGCTGTTTGGAATCCCTATTAGTAGTGGCAGCCTGGTTAATTTTAACGTTGAAGCCTACCAGCGCCTGGAGGTGTTTGAAGCGCTGGCAGTAAAAACACTACAGAGCGCCCCTGTTTTGCATGTTGACGAAACAGGGGTCAATGTTGATGGCAAACGATTGTGGTTACACAATGCCTCTAATGCGCATTGGACCCTGATAGCGGCCCATGAAAAGCGGGGTAAAGAGGCCATGGATGCAATTAATGTCATCCCTCATTTTAGCGGACTTTTAGTCCACGACCACTGGAAGCCCTACTACCGCTATGAGCACTGTGATCATGTGTTATGTAACGCTCATCACAAACGCGAGTTAACTCGAGCATATGAACAAGACGGTCAACAATGGGCATTGAAAATGGAGAATTTGCTCGATCAAATAAATGCAAAGGTAAAGGAGGCAGGGGGTTCGTTAACAAAGGCTCAAAGCAAGAGGTGGCGAGGAAAATATCGAACCCTACTAACACAGGCCGATAAAGAATGCCCCCCGCCGGATGCCAGCCCGCCAGGCGCAAAAAAGCGTGGGCGAATCGCTCGGAGCAAATCGCGTAATTTATTGGAACGTCTTCGCGATTATGAAGAGGATGTTCTGCGATTTATGGAAAACCCATTAGCACCCTATACCAATAATCAAGGGGAACGTGATTTGCGAATGACAAAGGTGCAGCAAAAAATATCCGGGTGCTTTCGTTCCAAAGCCGGAGCGGATACTTATTGTCGTATTCGTAGTTATCTATCCACTTGTAGGAAGCACAATGTCGGCGTCGGTGAGGCCCTAGAGTGCTTGTTTGCAGGGAAATGGCCNGAGTTTATTCAGAGNGAACTCGATTTGACGGGGGAATGCGCTGAATAGTTACATATGTTGTTTGATAATATCGAGATAGAATACGATGTTCCCGTCACCGGTGGAACTACCGCCTTTAGTAACGAGTCGGTCAGCAGCAGTATAACCGTAGAACCATCGACAGCGCCCACATTATTAGGTGCAAACAATCTCGGTAGTATTAGTGAAGATGATGTAACCAATAGCGGAACCTTAGTCTCAGATTTAATTTCTGGTCAGATTACCGCGGGCAATACGAATGAACTGGCAGGCATTGCCATTATTGCAGTGGATAATACCAACGGGACCTGGGAATACACCACCGACGGAACGACTTGGCAGGCAATTGGGTCACCGAGTTTTTCCACTGCTCTCTTGTTGGCTTCAGATGGTAATAATGCGATCCGTTTTGTTCCTGATGCTGAATGGTCTGGGACCATAAGTAATGGTGTTACTTTTCATGCGTGGGATCAGACTAGCGGTACCGACGGTGCAGTGGCTGACTTGCAAACTACCTTTACGGTGCTCGATCAATTTGATTCGGCAGCCTACAACAATAATGATGGTAGTGTAAATTGGAACAGCGATTGGACAGAAGTCAGTGATGATGGTTCAGCTACTAGTGGGCGATTTGAGGTGCTCAGTAATGACAGCGACAATCGATTAGCGTTAGAAGCGGATAGCACATCTGATTACATCTATCGAGCAGTTGATTTGAGTGGTGCTACCTCAGCAGATCTGTCTTTCGATTATAAGAACAGGATGAACAATGCGTTTTTTGGTGATGTCGTCATAGAATTGCAGATTACAAAGGATGGGTTTAGCAATACAACAACTTTGGTAACCTTCTCTGAAAATATTAATCAAAGCTCAAGCTTTACCTCATTTAGTACCTCAATCTCGGCAACCTATTTTGACGCAAACACTGAAATCCGTTTCAAAGTCACTGATTCTGATAGTGGTAATGAAATGTATATTGACAACTTTCAGATTTCATACGTTGCTGACGCGACTGCTTTTAGCGCTGATTCAGCGAGCAGTAGTTTAGTAGTAAATGCAGTTAATGATGTCCCAGTGTTGGACCTGGATGCCAATAATAGTAGTACAGCAACGGGAGTGGACTATCAGGGGAGTTTTACTGAGGGTGGCTCTGCGGTGAGTATTGCTGATATCGATACAAGTATTAGTGATGCAGATGATACCAATATTGAAAGTGCGACCATTACTCTAACCAATGCTCAAACCTTAGATATACTGGTGGCAGGTTCGCTGCCCGCTGGGATTACGGCCAGTTCCTACAATAGCGGTACTGGAGTCATTACCTTGTCGGGCTCAGCAACATTAGCCGAATATGAAACGGCCATTGAAGCGATAAATTTTAATAGTACGAACGAAAACCCGAACACAGTCGATCGCGTTATTACCGTGGTGATAAATGATGGTGACGATAACTCTTCTAGTGCCACCTCAACTATAAGTGTTACGGCTGTTGATGTGGGTGATGTTTCAACCCCTAGTGATAGCGATGTAGGCACCAATACAGTAGCGGAAAATGCGACCGTGGGTTCAACAGTAGGCATTACAGCCTCTGCAAGTGATCCGGATGCCCATGACGACATCACTTTCAGTCTCAGTGATGATGCCGGTGGTTTATTTCAGATCGATGCGACTACTGGCGTTGTAACCGTTGCCGCAGCGCTGGATGCGGAGACAGCAACCTCTCACAACATCACCATCCTCGCTACCTCCGATGATGGCTCCACCAGTAATCAAACTTTTGCGATCAGTGTAACCGATATCGATGAAGTGGATATCGGTGCCGTGAGTGATACCGATGGCGGTAGCAATACGATTGCGGAAAATGCCGTAGCGAATACGACAGTGGGTATTACCGCTTTAGCCACCGATGCCGATGTGGATGACAATACCACTTACAGTTTAACTGATGACGCTGGAGGCTTATTTCAAATAAACGCGAGCACCGGAGTGGTGACCTTAGTGTCCAGTGGCAGTCTGGATGCGGAAACGGCGACGAGTCATAATATTACGGTCTTGGCCACTTCCGATGATGGCTCTACCAATTCAGCGGTGATGAGTATCGCTGTCACCGACATCGATGAAGCGGATGTGGGTCTAGTGACCGACAGTAATGCCAGTGCTAACACGGTGGGCGCAAATGCAGTAATTGGCACGCCGGTTAATATTACTGCCTCGGCAGCAGATAGTGATGTGAATGACAACATTACTTACAGTCTTAGCAACGACGCTGGCGGATTATTTGCAATTGATGTAACAACAGGCGTCGTCACTGTTAATGGGGCATTGGTTGCTGTAAATACACATAATATTACCGTGTTAGCTACATCTGAAGACGGCTCTACTAGCTCTGTAGGAATGAGTATTGATGTTACGGCTACTGGGTCTATATCAGCTATTATCGATTCTAATTTGGGTAACAATTCGATAGCAGAAAATGCGACAGTAGGTACGGTAGTCGGGATCACCGCTTTAGCGAATGATCCCGATGTGTCGGATACTGTTAGTTATAGTCTTAGTGATGACGCTGGAGGCTTGTTTCAAATAAACGCGAGCACTGGAGTGGTGACTCTCGTGGCAGCACTACTGGATGCCGAAACAACTACCAGTCATAACATTACGGTAAAAGCAACTTCCTCTGACACATCGTTTACTACTGAAGTGATGAGCATCGCTGTCACCGACATCGATGAAGCAGATGTGGGTCCAGTGACCGACAGCAATGCCAGTGCCAACACCGTTGCGGAAAATGCCACGGTCGGAACAGTAGTGGACATTACGGGCTTGGCTAGTGACAGTGATGTGGATGATGACATCACTTATAGTTTAAGTGATAGTGCAGGTGGCTTATTTCAGATTGATGCAACTACCGGAATTGTGACCGTGGCTGGGATGCTTGATGCCGAGACAGCAACTTCACACAACATCACCATCCTCGCCACCTCCGATGATGGCTCCACTAGCAATCAAACCTACTCTATTGCTGTGACTGACATAGATGAAGTTGATATTGGTTTAGTTTCGGATGGGGACGGTAGTACAAACGCTATCGTAAGAAATGCAGTAGCGAATACGACTGTCGGTATTACTGCCTTAGCTACCGATGCCGATGTTAATGATAATACCACCTATAGCCTCAGCGACAGTGCCGGTGGATTGTTTCAAATCGATGCTAATACCGGGGTCGTATCTTTGGTTACCACCAATAGCTTGATAGCTGAAGCGGCTACGAGTCTTAATATTACAGTGCTGGCGACCTCCGGAGATGGCTCCACTAACTCGGCGGTAATGAGCATTAATCTTTCCCCGATAGATGATTTTGATGTAGGTCTAGTGACGGACAGTAATTTAACTAATAACACTATTGCGGAAAATGCAACGGTGGGTACCACCGTTAATATTACCGCTTTGGCCAGTGATGATGATATAACTGACAATATAACTTATAGCTTGAGTGATAGTGCGGGTGGGCTATTTCAGATTGATGCCACTACGGGCGTAGTCACCCTAGCGGCGACCTTAGATGCGGAGACCGCTACCTCTCATAACATTACCGTGCTCGCCACTTCCGATGACACTTCTACTAGCAGCCAGACTTTTACCATCAATGTAACCGATATAGATGAAGTGGATATCGGTGCAGTCAGTGATAGTAATGGCGGTNTCAATNCGATTGCNGAAAACGCNCTGGCNAATACNACNGTGGGTATTACCGCTTTAGCCACNGATGCNGATGTGGATGACANTACCACNTANAGTNTNAGTGATGATGCNGGTGGNTTATTTCAAATCNATGCNAGNANNGGNGTNGTNTCANTGGTNACTNGNGGTAGTNTNGATGCNGAAACNGCNACNNNNCNNAATATNACGGTCTTNGCCACTTCNGATGANGGNTCTNCCANTTCNGCNGTNATGAGTATTNCCGTGACCGACATCGATGAAGCGGATGTGGGCCCAGTGACCGATAGTGACGCCAGCGTCAACACGGTTGCGGAAAATGCCACTGTTGGAACAGTAGTGAATATTACCGGATTAGCGACGGATAGTGATTTGGGTGATAGCATCGCCTACAGCTTAAGTGATAGTGCAGGTGGTTTGTTTCAGATTGATGCTAGCACTGGAGTGGTGACCGTGGCTGCTACGCTTGATGCCGAGACAGCGACTTCACACAACATCACAATACTCGCCACCTCCGATGATGGCTCCACTAGCAATCAAAGTTTTGCGATCAATGTAACTGATATCGACGAAGTGAATATCGGTGTAGTGACCGATAGTAATGGCGGTGTCAATACGATTGCGGAAAATGCACTGGCCAACACGACAGTGGGTATTACCGCTCTGGCGATCGATGCAGATGTGGACGACAACACCACTTATAGTCTCTCGGATGATGCCGATGGTTTATTTCAAATCGATGCTAGTAGCGGAGTCGTTTCACTAGTTTCTGGTGGTAGCCTGGATGCTGAAACGGTCCCTAGTTATAACATAACGGTACTGGCCCTTTCAGGAGACGGTTCTACTAACGCAGCGGTAATGAATATTGCTGTTATCGATGTAAACGAATTTGATGTGGGTGCGATCTTAGACAGTAATGTTGATACAAATACAGTAGCTGAAAATGCAACGGTGGGTACGATAGTCAATATAACCGGTCTTGCCACCGATGATGATACGGGTGATAGCGTTACCTATAGCCTCAGCGATGACGCCGGTGGTTTGTTTGAAATTAACGCCATCACTGGCGAGGTCACCGTGGCTGCAGTACTCGATGCAGAGACGGCCACATCCCATAATATAACCGTACTGGCCACCTCAGATGACACCTCCACCAGTAGCCAAACCTTTAGCATTAACGTTACCAATATAGATGAAGTAGATGTTGGGGTTATCACTAACAGCGATAATACACTGGGGAATATCAGTGCTGACGGTTCTATTGCTGAAGACGCGGTAGCGAATACCGTTGTGGGCATAACAGCTACAGCCACCGATGGTGATATAGATAGCAATATCACNTACAGCCTTAGTGACGATGCCAATGGTTTATTTCAGATTGACACCAACACTGGCGTTGTATCCCTGGTAGAGAGTGACAGTTTAAATGCCGAGGCGGATACCAGCCATAGTATTACCGTTTTAGCGACCTCCAACGATGGCTCCACTAGTTCTGCTGTCATGACTATCGCAGTAACTGACGTGGACGAATTTGATGTAGGCGAGGTGACAGACAGCGATCTTGCAGAAAACACGGTAGCAGAAAATGCTAGCGCGGGTTCTCCAGTGAACATCACCGGTTTCGCCACTGACAGTGATGTAGACGACAACATTACCTATAGTTTAAGCGNTGATGCAGGCGGGTTGTTTCAGATCGATAGTACTACGGGGGAGGTGACCGTGGCTGGGGAGTTGGATGCAGAAACCGCTACCTCACATAATATTACGATAGAGAATACTTCTGATGACGGCTCTACTAGCAGTCGAACCTTCACGATCACCGTGACAGACGTGAATGAGATCGACGTCCATGCCATTAATGAGAGTAGTCTGAGTGAGTTGGAATCCACCCAAGATAAACCTAGCGTAGACTTGAGCACATTAGTAGAAGAAACTGAATCCGAAGACGAAGCCACTGAAACCTCAGTCACTGAAAGTCCTGCGGCGCAAGAGAGTCCAGGGGAATTGCCTATAGGTGTTGCCGAGAGTATGGATCTTAGTGCCATGATTGATGACGCCATCATTAATATGCCTGCGGACGACCCCATCATTGCATCGAACTTTGATATTAGAGCCGATGAAATGGAATCAAAGGAGAAGCGGCAAGAGTTTCAGTTTAGCCACCCTAAATCCCTTGATCTCCTTGACTTGGAAACTATTCCTTTTGAAGTGGAGTCTCTTGATCCCTTGAATTTTAATGCCGTCATTAACAATACCTCATTCGTTTCGGGAATAAAGCTGATGACTCGAGATTTGGACGAAGCATTTGCGGAAGAGGAAGAAGATTATCGGATCGACGCACAGGTTACTATGGGTGCGACCTTAAGTTTCACCGCGGGAGTCGTCAGTTGGATACTCAGAAGCGGATCACTGGCCGCAAGCTTTATCTCCGTGGTGCCCTTGTGGCAGCGGTTAGATCCTCTGCCGATATTGGGTGCCGCTGCTGTCGAAAAACGTAAAGATGTGAGACGAATGGAAGAACAAGAGGAAGATGGGAAAGATGAAAATGACAAACGTGTGGAAGATTTATTTAATGATGAAACGGATTGATTGACATGATGACGTCTATAAAAGAATTTTTCANTTCGCCTTTGACGCGACTCAGCTTTGGTCTTGCACTGTTGAGCGTTGCCTTATTGCTTAGTAGTGAGTTTATTGGGTTATTACCCGATACTAGAAAAGCAGAATTAGAGACTCGAAAAGCGATTACTGAAATGCTGGCGATACAGCTGTCGCTAAATCTAAAGGCTAATCAGCAAAATAACTTTGAGGAAACCTTAGCGTCGGTAGTCGAACGCAATGTCAGTGTTCTCTCAGCATCTATTCGTTTGAATTCGGGTAAATTATTAGTAGAATTCGGTGAACATGAAAAATATTGGACCTTAGAAACTGGAGATAAATCTACTACTACGGAAGTACAGGTGACTCTCTTTAAAGGATTAGATCGTTGGGGAAATGTTGAATTAAGATTTGAAGACATTACCGATGACCAAATACTTGCGCCTGGTTCTCTTGTAGTACTCGTCATTTTTGTGGCGTTATCCGGATTCTCTGCGTATCGCATTTTCTTAAAACGCGCCTTGCGAGAACTTAATCCAGATGCCGTGATTCCAGAGCGAGTCCGAAAGGCATTAGATACCTTGTCTGAAGGGTTATTGATCGTGGATAAAACAGGAGTTATTAATTTTTCAAATTCTGCGGTGCTGTNCGTCANCGNAAACTGGGTTTAGCCCAGAGCAATTAGTGGGTAAAGAATGTAACGGACTGGATTGGGAAGTCATATCGGATGAAAATGAAAATGAAGATACAAATGAAGATTCAAATGAAGATGAGGCGAGTGAGTTACCTTGGGATAGAGTGATGGCCGGAGAAAAACCGCATTCGGGTAGTAGAATTAAGTTAACCACAGCACTTAATGTGAATTATACCTTTAGCGTTAATGTCTCTCCCATTACCGCTACAGCTGAGGTGATTAAAGGGGCGTTAATCACCTTTGATGATATCACGGAACTTGAAACCAAGAATGAAGAGCTAAATCGGGCCTTTGACAAGTTAAAAGAAAATCAGCAAGAAATGATGCAGCAGAACCAAGAGCTACTCCTGCTTGCCACACGCGATCCTCTCACGGACGTTCTTAATAGGCGCTCACTTTTCGAAGGGTTTGACATTATGATGGCTGAAACGATAGAAGAAGGGGGGCATCTTAGTTGCATCATGGTGGATATTGATCACTTCAAATTAGTGAACGACAATCATGGCCATGCCGTAGGTGATACCGTGATTAAGCTTTTGGCCAACATCCTTACTCAATACTCTCGCCGCAATGATTTAGTGGGACGTTTCGGCGGAGAGGAGTTTGTTATTGTGTTACCCCTAGGCGATATCACCGTAGCCGCCAGTATTGCCGAACGGATACGCCAGGTTGTAGAGGCTGGCGATAGCGAAAAATTTCCCGACTTTCCGTCTATCACTTCAAGCTTCGGGGTGGCGACACTCACTGGCGATATTGATAATGCACAGGACTTGTTGGAGCGGGCGGATGAAGCACTTTATCAGGCGAAGGCGAACGGTCGTAACCGAGTGATTTGTTGGTCCACGTCTATGTTGGAAGAAGCACAAGAGCAATCAGGTACGGCTTCATTAAACTCAGATGCGATATCACAAACACCCAGCGACTATGGGGAGACATACCATCGACGTGAAAATGACGCCATGGGTTCGCTTTCTGATTTGTCCGAGAAAGCCCATGTTGAGCCATTATCTCCAGCGAGCCCGGCCATAG
>JAESQG010000116.1 GCA_016765265.1 Pseudomonadales bacterium
TTGGGTCGTTAATGCCTGTCGTTGGGCGGTGAGCAATGATAGAAAATCCCCCGCTCCCGATTGGTATTCATCGCGAGCCGTAATGAGATTTTCTTCTGCCAACGGCAGCAGCTCGTTCTGATACAGTTGGTTTACGTCATTTGCCTGGCGCCAATAACTGTTGCTTTGCACCAACTGCTCACGCAATTGCAAGGCGCGGTCTTGTTGCTCCCAGCGTAGGGCCCTTTGTTCCGCTCGGAGGCTGCCCTCTCGGCTAGTGCTGCCGGTCGCGAAAGGTAGGTTAATACCGACGCCGACCACCCAGCGCTGTTCCTCATTCATCCAAAGACTGTTATAACGAGTCATGATGGAAAAACTGGGTTTCCGCTCTTTTTCCGCCAGTGCCAACTCACTGGCTTTCTTTTGTTGTTGTGCTCTCAACTTTCTTATGAGTGGTTGCTGATCTAAACGGGTGAGCAACATCTCAATCAGATTGTC
Source organism: Pseudomonadales bacterium (assembly GCA_016765265.1). Lineage (GTDB taxonomy): Bacteria > Pseudomonadota > Gammaproteobacteria > Pseudomonadales > DC-out160 > DC-out160. Next base: position 478 of record JAESQG010000116.1, read on the forward strand.
CGGTAGAAAGTCCGGTAGAAAGTCCGGTAGTTCTGCTACCGAACCCTCTATTTTGGAACTGGCTGAGCCAAGAGGAGAGGCATCAAGGCTGGCTTGCACCGGAAGGTTAACCAGGCGTTTGAGACGACTCACGTCCCGTGCAAGAACCACTTGACCTTGGCTGACACGTGCCTCCCACACATCAGCCTTGGCAGAAGCTGACTGTTTTCTTAAAGACAAGATTCCCGGCCAAGGCAACGGCTGGCGTATTTCAATGATATAGCCATCATCTAGGCGATCGTCTCCAAGAGTGTTAGGAGCGACGCCTAACATCAACTTCGGATCGCTTAGGCTACCCGCTGCATCGATCCGCTTTTGTTGCGCCAGCCATCGCGCCGAAATGGCCTGCTGTTGAGCACTACACTTTACAGCGAGTTGTACTAAAGCCTCGCTAGTCACTGGTGTCGGAGGCTCGCAAGTCGCCCCGCTATTTATGGTCTCTACCATAGACTCCGCGAATACGGGGGATATCAACAAAAATGAGCCTATCAAATAGAGTACATGCCATCGGGCAAGCTTAAAGAGTTGGAACATGGGCAATATCCTTAAAAGCGTTCAGAGAAAATGCATGAATAGCTCGTTATGCACTCTCTTTCGAGAATACAAGCTAACAAGTAGCGCTTAAGAGAATTGCTTTAAATTCGAAGACGTAACGTGGAGAGGTAGGTGTGGGTACCAGGATGACCGGGATCAACGTCCCAATAGCGAAAGAATCGGTGAGTCGGTTGATCCACTAAGTCTGGCCAGAGGGTGAGGGACACAACAACGAATGTCATTGGGGATAGCTTAGGAGATGACTGGGACTGTACCGTGATAGCTTCTTCAGCAAGATCTGAGCTGCTTTTTAGCTGCACCTCAGCGCTGAAATCACAGCAGGGAGAAATCCCTGCTTGTTTGTCCCCAGAGTCTTCGTGCGATTTCATTTTATCGCAGCAACAATGCTTCATGAGGCCGCTGTTGCTATTCATTTGACAAGCAAACACCGGCTGCACTTGCAAAACCAAGCTCAGTAATATCAAAACCACGAGGGCTTTGCAGTGATTGCGTTGTTTTCTGAGGCGTTCCACGAGACCTATTTCCCTGTGATATTCCAATAACGATACAATACTAGACCCTAGACCCTAGACCCTAGACCCTAGGCCTAGCTTTAGGGTCTAGCTTTTTTATTTATCTGGTTGAGAGTATAGACTTCTTCAGCACTTTTAATAGCGAGTCTTATTCTATAAAGGAACAAAAACTTGTGAGCTCATCGCAAAGTGTGGGAGTTCAACCAAGTGTTGCTCTCCTTAGTAGTAGTCTCAGATTGTATTTTTGGTCAGTTACTCTTAATCCCACAAACATTATTTGCTCTAAATTCAGAGCGAGAAGCTGTTACTGTTTGATTTGGATTGATCGCAGAAAAATAATAGGAACCGCTATCTATCATGGTTGAAATCACTTTCTTTACGAGGGGTCAGAGTCCAACGGTGCGTACGCTAAGGATCCTTTTTCGGCCGGGAGTAGCACGTTATTGTAAGTCTGAGTATACTAATCCTATAAATGCATGAAATTTAATAAAAAAATGGACCTCCCATTTAAAGTATTGAGAATATACTGATAGAAAGACTAATGATCGCTACTTTTACGCTTAAAACTCAAATACAGCGATCTTGCTATTATTTAAGAAACTCGATGTTGTTTCAAAAAATAGAGTAACTACACCCTCTTATTTCTTAGCCTTTTCTCCCATTTATGCACACATATTCGGCTGTTTTGCGCATTTTTTTGTTAAAATACTTGACCTGGAGTTGACTCCAAGTGATAGGGTCAAAGGAAGATCAATGGATTTGTGGAGTTAGTACAGATGAAAACAGGTAATGCGCTACTTTTTGCTCTTTATTTTGCATTGAGCACTACGAGTAGTGTTGCAGAAACGATGAGTCAAATCGTGGCCCCAAACCAGTTGGTGATACAGGTCAAAGGAATTGTTTGCTCTTTTTGTGCCTATGGAACCGAAAAAAACCTAGCCAAATTAGATTTCCTGGATACCGGCTATTATGGGAATGGCGTTCTAATAGATATCAAGACACATCGCGTCACTCTAGCACTCAACCCCGATCAGCTAGTGGATTATTACTCGGTCTCGGAAGCTATATTAAAAGGTGGTTACGACCCTAAGGCCTACTTTACGATGCTTTCGGGGGTCATAAAAAAAACACTTGAAGGCTACCAGCTAATCTCCAGGGATAACGGCCAAATTTTCGCTTTGCCGAGCACCTTTCACGCAGCTCCACTCATGGACCAAACTGTCGTGTTGCAAACCGAGTTCACAGCCGATCAAGCTATTAATGGAATTGATGGAGAAATTTTTCAGCTAACAATTGTTGAATTGGAGAGCCTGCCATGATTAGAAAGGTTCTCTGGGGAATTACATTTTGTTTTATTACATTACCCACCTTGGCTCATCAGCCAGTAATGGATATGGCGCCGCGTTGGAAAAGTGGCTGGGGTTTTCAAATCCGTGATTTACATTATGGTTCTAACACGCTGCTTGAGGGTAGCTCGAAGATCACGAATAGCGCTAATAGGAAACAATCTCTTAGAAAAACCTGGTTAGAAGGAATTTACACTTTCAGAAGAGAAGTGAGGTTGACCCTAAAACTACCCTATATCGATCAGTCACGTACTGTCATACGAGATGGCAGTGCCGTTCGAGAATTTGGTTCTGGCATCGGAGACTTAATTATTGGCCTGCCCTTGAAGCGTTACGAGAATAAATCGAACTCTACCGGTAATCTTGCATTTACCCCCAGCTTGAGACTACCCACTGGTGGCAACGGAGATGACTTTCCTGCTGGCGATGGTAGTACCGATATTGGCCTGAGTTTCTCTGCAAGCTTTGAGAAATTGGATCTTTACCAATATTACGATCTTTTCTATTGGTCTAATTCTGAAGGAGATAGAGGCATTCATCAAGGAGACGAGCTCGGACTCGATATCAATATTGGCTGGCACCCCTACCACAATAATTTGACAAACACAGGGGTATTTTTGATGGCAGATCTTAGTGTACGTTACGAAGAACTTGGGCAGAACGATTTAGGCCTTACCGGTGGTAATCGAATCTCGGTGGGTCCAGTGTTCGTTTGGTATCAAGGAGGCATCATGTTTCGAGCCGAGTACAAAACGCTATTGGATGAGACAAAAAAAGGGATTCAACTCTCTCAGGGCGATGAGTACAGCGTAGGGATCGGATTTGTTTTCTAGTTAAGAGTGTTATTAAAAAATGAGCGATAGTGATAATTCAATTAAAAAAACCGGTTTAACCTGGTTAGCCCTATTTACAACGACAGGTACTTTAGTGTGCTGCGCACTACCAATCACTCTCGTTGCGTTGGGAATGGGGGCAACCATGATCTCGCTGCTCAATAGCTTTCCGTTTCTAATAACATTAAGCGAGCACAAACTTTGGGTTTTTATGATATCGGGCGGGTTATTGTTTCTCTCCACCTGGTTGCTGTATCGTCCGGGTCGCTCTTGTCCTAGTGACCCAGCGCTCAGAGAACAATGCAATAAAGCACAACGCTGGAACCGTAGGGTATTATTGGGTACTGTTTTTTTATGGGGGATAGGTTTTTTTGCTGCCTTCTTGGCCTTACCACTGCAATTATGGTTAGAAGGATGAAGCTATTATCATCAAAATAGGAGATTAATCATGGGACAGAAAACTTTATCTATATTTACAGTGACTCTCAGTCTATTAATATTAGTCAGCCCCGCAGCCTGGGCGAAAGATTACGCTTATCAAGCCGAGATTAAGGGCATGGCCTGCGCTTTTTGTGCATATAACGTCAGTAAAAAAACAGCGACAATAGTGGGCGTTGATAACAACACAATCAACGTGAATTTAAAAGATAAGCGCGATGAATTTCAGGCCTCAAGAAGAATTACTCAGGCCGAAGTTGAAGCTGCCATCTCGCAAACAGGGTTCACATTAAAGGCTCTAAAAGAAATCGAGCAGAAAAAGGCTCACCAAGGCGACTTTAGTTCTAAGCCAGTCATCACTGTTACACTCGATAAAATTGACACAGATCATGCTGAGGTTTTGTTTGAAGCTCTGGCAACAATGGCATCAACTCAGCACCTTAAAATGACAGTAGAGGCACCACGATCTAGCGAACTTGAAGTGATGAAGCAATTGTTGGGTGGTAGAAAGAAAGCACTTATGGTGCAGTATTCCCCAATCGAGCAGCCATCTATTCATTTGAAATTATTTTCTCGCTATTAGGAAAATCAAGAGAGATGGTAATGGCAGCCGAACAATTAGTGATGGTAGAAGTACTAAGTTCAAACAATTGTAGTCGTTGTAAAAAGACGAAAATATTGGTTAGTGAAGTTATTGAAGAGTTGAAAAATTCAAATATCTGCTATCGTGAAGTTGACGTGGTTGAGGAAATAGATTATGCCGTTAAGCTTGGTGTCACGCAAATTCCAGCCATAGCCATCAATGGTGAATTGCTTTTTGTTGCACCACCGCCAAAGACAAAATTGCGTGACGCTATTATAAAGTGTTTAAAGAGGACTATAGAATAATGCAAATCGGAGAGGTCGCAACAAGTTTGGCCATCAGCGCCGATACACTTCGTTATTATGAGAAAATAAAATTATTACCTAAAATTCAGCGACAATCTGGAGTTCGCTGTTATAGCAATAAAGATCTTTCGCGCCTGAGCTTTATCAAGCGAGCACAAAAAATGGGTTTTAGTTTGAAGGAGATCGCAGCGCTTCTTCGTTTTCGAGAGAACCCGCAAAAAGCAAAGCCAAAGGTGCGTGAACTTGCCCATCAAAAGTTGGTTGAGATTGAACTGCATCTAGGTGAACTCACTACTTTGCGAGATGAGCTAAAATTACTGACCAATCTTTGTGGAGCGAATCCAGAGGGTTGTCCTATTTTAGAGTCCATTGAACAGGACAAAAATTCTTCGGTGAAAGTGAAGAAGACCAAAATCTTGAAATAGGGGTCTAAAGTTCAATGGTGGACTACCGCGTTACAGATAAGACCAAAAACTCCAAGCTGATATTCTTGACCTTCAAATCTCTTTGAGTGGCAGGCTCATAATGAAACTTACGTTAACAACAGAACACCACAATCACAAAAAGTAATTTAGTCAAACTTCTAATGGAGAATACAACTGAATAAGAAATGAGTTACAGCTTCAAGTCTTTTTTTGATTTTTATACTTTCCCCAAAAGATCTCTGGCAGCACACATACCAGTGGAGAAACAATCAGTAATAGGAGACCAAATTCATTAATGGATAGTACTTGTGTCCACTGCGATCCAACTACTAGCGCCGATACAGCTGCAAGGAGAAAATACGGACCACTAAAAAAACAATGCACACGCCCACACTGCCTGGCATTTCTTAAACAGGCAAGTCCCATCCATCCCAAAGCGCCCATCCAAATCGTACCTGTTAACAAGGGCGATGGTTTCATCAACCAGGTGATAGCCATGAGTAATGTGGGCAATCCCCAGAATAATAAGAATTGGGCCTTATTATCTACTCTGTCGTTGATGTTTGATTGACATTTTTCTGGCATTGAAAACTCTGTTATTAAGGTGATCAGCTCAGTTCTGATAGTTGTAATTCCGATGAACACAAGTAAGCTTGGCGTTCACCCCGCACAGCAGGAAAGCTCTTTGACATCCTTATTGAAGGTCTGGGCGCATAGCTTCAGGCCTTCGACCATAGTCAGGTAAGGAAACAGTTGATCTGCCAGGTCGTTGACAGTCATCCTATTTCGGATGGCCAATGCCACGCTTTGAATGAGTTCACCACCTTCGTGTGCCAGGATCTGCGAACCAATTAAGCGCCCAGTTGCCTTCTCGACAACCAGTTTGATAAACCCATCGGTTTCAAAATTAGCCAGTGCACGGGGTACGTTCTCCATCTCAAGCACGCGGCTATCGGTTTCGATCTTTTGTTCTTTAGCTTGCGCTTCGGATAGTCCCACGGTGGCAACCTGGGGGTCAGTAAAGATCACCGCTGGCATGGTGGACAGATCCAGTTTGGCGTCTCCGCCCGTCATATTGATCCCGGCACGACTCCCGGCTGCTGCCGCAACATAGACATACTGAGGCATATTAGAGCAATCGCCGGTGGCATATATATTGGGTATGTTGGTTTCCATACGATCATTGATGATGATCTCACCGTCTTTTGCGGTTTCGATACCAACTTCATCCAGATTCAGTCGGGCAGTATTGGCATGGCGTCCAGTGCTGATCAACAGACGGTCACCGGTCACAGTGCCCTCATTGGTCTCCAACGTGAAGAGCTGCTCATCGTGTGACACTCTTGTTGCTTGAGTATGGCTTAGGAGTCGAATCCCTTCTTTTTCAAAGCATTCTGCTAGATTTTCGCCTAGCAACGGATCTTCCCTATAGAGTAAAGTGTGGCGCGCCAAAACTGTCACCTCACTACCCAATCGGCGATAGGCTTGGGCAATTTCTAACGCGACGACAGACGAGCCGATCACGATGAGATGTTGCGGTAGTTCCTTGCAAAACAGCGCTTCTGTGGATGTCCAGAAAGGAGTATCCGCAAGACCTTCTATTGATGGAATCGTCGGCGTTGAACCCGTGGCAATCAGGATCTTATCGGCTTGGACGTCGTGTTCCGAGCCATCGTCCTTACTGACGGTTAAAAGATTTATATCTTTAAATCGCGCATACCCCTTCACCAGATTCAATGCCGGGTTGGAATCGAGAATATTTTGGTATTTGGCCGCTCGTAGTTCTTCAACCCGTGCAATTTGCTGTTCGGCCAACAAAGCACGGCTTAATTCGGGTGTATGATTTTCCAGACCCTCAAAAGGATTCTGGCGTTGTTGCTCGGCGAGTTGAGCCGCCCTGATTAGTATTTTGGATGGCACACAACCGACATTGACGCAACAGCCACCGATGACATCAGCGCCTTCGATGATAGTGACTTTGGCCCCACCTTCTGCCGCTTTAATTGCACAGGCAAAAGCACCAGAACCACTGCCAATAATGGCGACATGTTGTGGTTCGTTATCGTTGTTGCAGCAGGATGAGGGTTCATTATTTTCTTGATTAGTCATTTTCTATCCCCATAATTTTAATTTTGTANGCTNCACAGTTTTCATCATCACAGCGCTTGTTCGACGCTGAGAAAATATCCCAGAGGGACACGGCCACCATCAGCCCGAGTGCCAAATAGGTGACATAGGTACTCCAGTCATATTGAAAAAATGGATAGAGTGATAGCAGCAGTAAAGTCGGGCCAAGCATACCGAGAAAACTACGATGCCATTGCTTATGGCTGAACCAACCAATTCCATTAATCAGCAAAGCAATCCAAGCAAATATCGGTAACAAGGCGTTGATAAACAGACCCTCCCATTGGCTGAGAAA
>JAESQG010000117.1 GCA_016765265.1 Pseudomonadales bacterium
ACCGTATGTATCCACTGCAATATTGGCTGGAAATTGACTCTTAGCGCTCGTTATCGTCCCACCCTCTGGGTGAGTTGTGTTTGGTGGAAGAACCATCGCAGACCCCTGATTTTAAAGAGATTGCATTGTACATCAATTTCTTAACTGCTGAATTTAGGTTCATGCGAAAGTGATACCGCCCATCGGTGGCGATACTTTGTTTTCCGATAACTATCGTGCTTATGAAAGCTTGTCTCCCGCTTTTCGGGACATGATCAATGGGTTGAAAGCAACGCATAGTGCTGCCTTTGCTTATAGCCCTAAGGGCGTATTGGCAAAACAAGAAAAAAGTAAAACCAGAACGATGAAAATTCTCTATTCGGAAGAAGCAGATAAAATTCAATTACACCCCTTGGTAAGAACACATCCTGGTAGTGGTCGTAAAGCCATTTATGTGAATCCTGTTTATACCACTGGAATTGGGGGCATGAGCAAGGAAGAAAGTTTTGTAATTTTATCATTTCTATTTCAGATTTTAGCTAAAGAAGAATTTATTTATCGTCATCACTGGCAAGAGAATATGTTGCTAATGTGGGATAACCGCTGCTGTAATCATTTAGAGGAGGGCGGTTATGATGGGCATCGTCGACTAATGCATAGAACAACTGTATTAGGTGAAGAGCCGAAACATAATTGAAGAGGTTACTATTGCAAATTACCAAATAAAATTTAGCATAACTCAGGCGCACCTTTTTATACTGTCATATCTACTAAGCCAAACAGGAAGCTATTGTGTCAGCGAGTGATTTAAGTTGGATGTGTTTTCGTAAATACTGTCGAATACCCAAACTCAATGCCTCTTCCTCACTGAACGCTTTACTGTAGTCTGTAGTCATAATAATGGGAAAACCGGGACGAATCTTTAATAGCTCTTTATTACGTTCTTCGCCCGTCATGCTCGGCATTGCTTGATCCGTTAACACGAGGTCAGTGCTAGTGACTGTTGCACAAGCGAGCTTATGGGTGACTGGAAATGTTACCGTAAACGTTATACCCGTATCAGCCAGATTGTTAACGGTTATGCTTCCTTGATGGTTTTTGACATGTCTAAAATATTTTTAGTGCACCATGCTAAGAATCCGACCATATTCGAAAGACCAGTTGTCTAGCGAGTTGAGCTTGATAAGTGTGAAATTGAGTCGAATATCGCTCGGTATTTTTTAGATGCTTTCACTGATTTCCTTCTTAAATATATTGCCGAACACAACGCATTTATTATTTCGTCGATTTTACTTGGTAGATTGATGCGGCTATTATCGAACATTGGTAGCTAACTTGCCGAGGCTCGGACGGGAGTTATCTAGATGTCAACGACTAAACGGTCGATTACTAAAAAGTCGTCGATAGGCGAGGTAATACGGTTGGCTTTCTGTTTACTAAAGAAATGCGGTAGATGTACAGATTTTATGCTTTTTAAGAAGGACATTGCTTGAAATGTCAGACCCAGTATTACTGATATTGATAATATTGGGCATGCTGAAAATGTATAGCACCTTAAATTTAAATTTTGCAAATTAGAAAAATGCTGATACCTAATGCTCAAATTGAGAACGGTCTATTTGATGCGGGTTTAATGGCGCTTAAGTCAACTCCCCCGTTACAGAAAATAGTATCTAGAATAGCAAATGATCTTGTACAGTTAGCTAATGTACACTTTTATGCTAGAGATCTTAATGTTATTTTTCCTGATATAGCTGCGCTTCGAGATGGCACCACAAACGAAGAATTACAATTCTCATTTGTGTACAAGGCTTTTATAAAAGATATACTAAGTTCAGGCCACAGTTTAATTCCAACAATTAATAAGGAACTACTTCCAGCTTGTTACGCATTATCGAGAGAGCTTGGCGTTGACGAACTTACTAATCCAGCAATTATTCGTTTTAGAGTTTCCACGGTATTAGAAAATAAATACGATCACGGTTGGCACCAAGACTCTATCGATACTCAGTATGTACATCGAGATAAAAGGGCGTTCAAATGCGGATTATGGATACCGTTGCATGATGTAGGTGTTGATGAGGGAAGTATGGAATTTGCAATTAACTCACATTTGACGCCTATACCGCATACTAAAAGCGACCCTTTCGGCAGGTTATATTTCGAAGATTCTCTTGTGGATACGTATGAGAAACATAAAGTTTCAACATCGTTTGGTGATATTCTTGCGTTTGACCCTTGGACCGCACATCGCACGCTTCCAAATACCTCTAACAATACTAGATTTTCTGTTCTAATTTGGCTGTAGCGTAAGCTATATTTGTTGCGTAAGTAGTAATCCGTCAATGTAAATACTGGAGGGTGTTAGTCTGATGACAGACTAAACCTTCTGTCGATGGAGTTACCCGACGGACAGAACACCCTGCATATATTTTAACTTGGCGGCACCCTCAAAACCATTCATCCAACATATCAAAAGCAACCGTATTAACCGACGATAATATTTGAGCCTGATGCTGAGTCTGTGACAGTTCTCTTTCAATATAATATCGAGCAGTTTGAATTTTACCGTTGTAAAAAGAGCGATCATTATCGCTTAGCTGCGCATCGTCGAGATTCGTTGATGCAATCTTGGCTTGTTTTAACCAAATCCAACCCATTACGATACGGCCAAACATATCCAAATAAAGAGTGGCATTGGCCATAGCAAGATCCATATTGCTAGCGGATTGTTTAAGTAGCGCTTCTGAGGTGTCCACCAAGCGGATCAGCGCGAGTNCTAGCTCGGCAGAGTTTTGGCTTAATGTTGAAAATACTTTTGCTTCATTAATGGTTGCGTAAATTTCATCTTTGAGTAGCAACAGGTCTGCTAATTTATTGCCTAGAATTTTTCGTCCCAGTATATCGATGCCATGTATTGCTTCGGCTCCCTCGTGTATTGGGTTTAATCGATTATCCCGTAATAGTTGTTCTACTGGGTGTTCACGGATATATCCCGCTCCCCCTAATATCTGAATGGCTAAATCATTGGCTATGACACCGTATTTTGATGGCCAGGATTTTACTACTGGGGTTAATAAATCCAACAATGCTGCGGCATGCTGCCGTTTAGGTGCCGTATCGGCGGTGTTGCTGTCCTCGAACAAACTTGTAGCATATAAACATAAGGCTAGGCCACCTTCGCTATAGGCCTTTTGCGCTAACAACATTCTTCGCACATCGGCATGTTGGATCAAGCTAACCTGAGCGGATTTAGGATCTTTACAAGAGGGAAGGCGTCCTTGTGGTCGCTGGCGTGCGTATTCTAGTGAATAATTGTAACCTTGATAGGCTAGGCAAGCAGCTCCCAAACCCACTCCTATCCGTGCTTCATTCATCATCTGAAACATGTACATTAATCCGCGATTTTGCTCGCCAATTAGATAAGCAGTCGCTCCACCTTTTTCACCAAAATTAAGTACTGTTGAGGTGGCATTTCGATAGCCCATTTTGTGCAATAGACCGCTTAAAGCTACGTCATTTTTTTCGCCTATGCTGAGATCATCATTCAGTAAAAACTTGGGTACAATAAAAAGAGAGATCCCTTTAACACCTATTGGTGCATCTTTAACGCGAGCCAGGACTAAGTGAATGATATTTTCAGTAATGGATTGATCACCGCCTGAAATAAACATTTTTTGTCCGGTTAATAGGTAGCTTCCATCTTTCTGTCGTGTCGCGTTGGTTTTAATGTCTCCTAATGCAGATCCTTGATCGGGCTCCGTTAACGCCATGGTTCCGGCGAATCTACCGGTTAACATAGGGCTCAGAAATTTGGCCTTTTGATCCTCACTGCCAAAGGTTCGAATAAGATTGGCGGCACCTAAAGTTAAAAATGGATAGGCGGCTGTGCTTATATTGGCAGCGTTGAGATAAGCCATGGATACACGCACTATAATTTCGGGT
>JAESQG010000118.1 GCA_016765265.1 Pseudomonadales bacterium
GCATTCAACTAGATCCACACCGTCATACTCTTCCTCTTCACTGACACGTATGCCGATGATTTTCTTCAGCGCAAACCAAACCACAAAGCTAGCGCCAAATACCCAAGCGAAAATAGTGGCAGCACCCACTAATTGTCCACCGAAGGTGGCTGAATCATTAGTGATAGGAACAAGAAATAGTCCTAACAAACCACAAACACCGTGCACTGAGATAGCTCCAACGGGATCATCAATTCTCAATTTATCCAACCCTAGGATTGAGAATACAACCAATACACCGCCAGCGGCGCCAAATAGGGTAGCCTGCAAGGCTGAGGGCGTAGAAGGCTCTGCTGTAATTGCGACCAATCCGGCAAGAGCACCGTTCAGAAGCATGGTTAAATCAGCTTTACCAAATAACAAACGCGCCACAATAAGAGCGGCGATTCCACCACCGGCAGCAGCAGCATTTGTATTCAAGAACACCATGGCAACGGAGTTAGCATTTGCTATATCACCTAGCTTTAAAACCGAACCACCATTGAACCCGAACCAACCCATCCAAAGAATAAAGGTACCTAAAGTGGCTAAAGGAAGATTAGCACCAGGGATTGCATTAACTTGTCCCTCAGGTCCATATTTACCTTTACGTGCGCCCAGTAAAATAACGCCTGCTAGAGCAGCAGCGGCACCAGCCAAATGTACGATACCGGAACCAGCAAAGTCAGAAAAGCCAAAACCAGACACTTCACCACAGCTATCAGAACTGATCGCATCGCCTAGCGCATAAAGACCAAACACGCCACACTCTCCCATGGAACCTTCAACACCACCGCCCCAAGTCCAGCTACCTTCCATTGGGTAGATAACGCCAGTCATAAAGACTGCGAAAACAAGGAAAGCCCACAACTTCATTCGCTCCGCCACCGCACCAGATACGATTGACATGGCCGTAGCGACAAAGACTACCTGAAAGAAGAAATCCGAAGCGCCGGAGTAAACCGAACCACCTTCAAAGCCATTCTCCTTAGAAGCTGCTAACGCATCAGCAACGAGAGTATCCCCGCCTTCGATACCCGTTAACATGTAACTACCACCGTACATAACGGCGTAACCGCACACTAGATACATGATGCAAGAAACCGCGAATAACGCGACGTTTTTNGTNANNATTTCNGTNGTNTTNTTGGANCGNACTANACCNGCTTCCANCATGGCNAATCCTGCTGCCATCCACATTACTAAAGCTCCGCACACCAAAAAGTAAAAGGTGTCCATCGCATACTGAAGTNGATAAATNTGATCTTCCATGGTTGCTCCTCCGCTCGGCACTTAACAGGCAACAAAGAAATGTTGAATATTATTTCTTTTTGTTACCAGTGAACCAAAATTGACTCACTTTTCAAATAGGCATGGTTTATTGGTTTAAGGTTTATTGGTTTAAGGTTTATTGATTTAAGGTTTATTGATTTAAGGTTTAGATTGCGTCTGTACCCGTTTCCCCTGTACGGATGCGGATGCATTGCTCAAGTCCAGTGACGAAAATTTTACCATCACCGATTTTCCCCGTGTTCGCTGCTTTAGTGATGGCTTCAATCGCCTGGTCCAAAAGTTCACCAGATGTTGCCACTTCGATTTTTACTTTTGGTAAAAAGTCGACGACATATTCTGCGCCCCGATATAACTCAGTGTGTCCCTTTTGACGACCAAAACCCTTTACTTCGGTGACAGTGATGCCCTGTATCCCTATATCGGATAGAGCCTCNCGAACATCATCCAATTTAAATGGCTTAATGATTGCCGTGACTAATTTCATTGTGTCTTCTCCCTGATACTATTTTATAAATACTATTTATAATTCCTGCTCCGCGAAATGACGAGGCAGGCCATGATTAACTACGCGTGGTGTTTGACGTTTATCTCTGAGCTTGCCACCTGTACACGGTGCCCTGCTACAAAGCACATTCCATGCCTATTTGGAAAATCGCACGTGAAACAATAAGATAAGAAGGATTTATACTAACAAACTAGGTTTGCCGGCACCATTATAACGCACGCATAAAAAAGCCGAACCATTTTGATGCCCGTATAGTATTTTTTACAAANCAGANACTCACTAGAGNACTATAAAGCGGTAATAATAAAAAATAGTTTAATATATACAATGGGTTATGNGTATCATTAGNCNGCACTAGAATCATGCNCTTAAGGAAATAAAGCGGAAACTGACTACAAAAAAAGACTACTCCAGATCAAATTCGACAAATGCACTGAGATAGGCATGANTTTCATTNCGACCCCGTATAGCAGTGTAATCAATGCCAACAACTAAACCTTTAACTATTTCCCTTTCAGTACGAACAAGATAATCGGAATAATTTTTAATCGCATCAGGGGTGACAGCTAATCCATAAGACTTATAGAATTGGCGCCCCACTGCCAGTGTAACTCGCAGGTCATTCGGCGCAGCGAAAGTACGCTGCAAACGTAAATAGGCAGTCTCAGGGTCTTCTAAATCCCAATTAAGACTCCCCCCCCAGTTCCTCAAATACCCTCCAATATAGACATCAGTTTTCGCGACATTTGAGTCCCTGTGATGGAAATCGTAATTCAGAATACCCATATCCACTACCAGTAAACTCATCTGCATCATTCGCCCGACATAGTAATTAAACTCTATATCTCTTTTCTGCCCCCCCTCCACCATGGATGCCCAAGAGCCCACATAGGTTCCGCTGCTCCATTTATAGTCAACTCCCGCCTGTATCGCTGGGTTAGCCGCGCTTTGTATCAACCCTCGATAAACGTACTTACTTGTCACTTTTGCTCGCCCAAAAATATCCGCGTTTGCCGCTGACCCAAGGGGTAATAAGAGTGCCACTCCCAGCCAGACCCGAAGACTAGCTATAATTTGACGCATTCCCGTCAATTTTGGTAACACCATTTTTGGCTACCTTGTATTTGATTAACTTGTATTTGATTAACTTGTTTTTTGCTACTTTGTTTTTGGCTAACTTGCTTTCGTAACTCTATTTATTGGTCATCGGCCTTTTCTGCTTTTTCTTTAACACCGTGATAAACTGAAATCAGGTCTCTACTTTTCGCCCTTTACTATTTTTCGGTGTATCGCAATGAACCAAGATCAAATATTTAGTCACATCAACCAACGCTTAGAACAGTTATTACCTTCAAGCCTAACCGACTTGAAATCAGAGATTCAGCGCAACGTTAAATCAGTACTCCTAGAAGCGTTTAGCAAAATGAACGTTATCACTCAGGAAGAGTTTGACATCCAAAGCGAAGTGCTTGCGAAAACCAGAGCCAAGTTAGAACGTTTAGAAAAACAAGTGGAACAATTAGAAACACTCGCCCATCGATAACTACAGCATCCATCCCCCATTGTAGCGCACCACAACTAAAATGTTAGCGTTGCTACACTCTTTGTAGAAGTGTACTGTCATGCACACTTGTAATCACATCTACGATCACCTCTAGGGTCCACTACAAAGCATACCTGGATAAACCCTAGTTTTAATACAACATCTAAGGATATAAAATGTCTCTGGCAGTCGTTTATACACGCGCTCGTATTGGCGTTGATGCACCTTTAGTCACCGTNGAAACTCACCTATCAAATGGTCTTCCCGGTTTATCCATAGTGGGGTTACCGGAGGCAACAGTACGNGAAAGTAAAGATCGNGTACGCAGCGCAATACTCAACTCAAACTTCGCTTTTCCAGCCAGACGAATCACGATTAATCTAGCGCCGGCAGATTTGCCAAAAGAAGGAGGTCGCTATGATCTACCCATAGCCTTAGGTATCCTCGCCGCTTCAGAACAAATCCCAAAAGACCAACTGCTTGACAAAGAGTTTTTAGGTGAANTGGCATTATCNGGGGAATTGCGCAGCGTCATCGGTTTATTGCCNGCATCCATAGCAGCCACCCAGAATAACCGAGAAATTTTTGTTCCCTCCGCCAATCAAGAAGAAGCGGCCTTACCNNAAAAAGCGAAAGTNCGTGCTGCTCAACACTTACTTCAAGTGTGCTCGCATTTACAAGGAGCNCAGCTATTGCCCCTAGCGGACAAACCAGTANCTGACTTTACAGCAGAACATGAAATTGATTTAAAAGACGTGAAAGGACAGCAAAGCGCAAAGCGTGCTTTGGAAATAGCGGCAGCGGGAANTCACAGTTTACTAATGNTTGGTCCACCCGGAACAGGCAAGACTATGCTCGCNGCTCGCCTNCCTTCCATTTTGCCATCACTCGANGAAGCNGAAGCCTTGGATGTNGCAGCGGTAAATTCCATAGCCGGTATTACCAGNAAGGGTCATTGGCGCATCCGTCCCTTCAGGAGCCCACACCACACTGCCTCCGCAGCAGCAATGGTAGGCGGCGGGAGCAACCCTAAACCAGGGGAAATATCACTAGCTCACCATGGAGTGCTATTTCTAGACGAGCTACCTGAATTTGAAAGAAAAGTATTAGAAGTACTCAGAGAACCACTNGAATCNGGCGAAGTGACCATCTCTCGCGCTAGCAGACAAGTTCGATATCCAGCACAATTTCAGCTCATNACNGCCATGAACCCTTGCCCTTGCGGATACTTGGGTCANCCACAACGCCCATGCCAGTGCGAACCCAAAGCAGTTACACGTTATCGCAATAGAATATCTGGCCCGCTCCTAGATCGCATTGATTTGCATATTGAAGTTGCGGCCCTGCCCAAGGGGACCCTTTCAAGTACTAGCAATGATGGAGAAAGTAGCACCACGGTNCGCAAGCGGGTCTTGGCCGCCAGGAGAATTCAAACAAAGCGGTGCAACAAGTCCAATCATCAACTCAACAACCAAGATATCGATCGATATTGTATATTGAAAAGCTCAGACCGGAGCCTAATGGAAACTGCCCTAGAACGGATGAACCTATCTGCTCGTGCCTATCATNGAATACTGAAAGTAGGAAGAACAATAGCCGACTTAGAAGGCAGTGAAAACATCGAAACNTANCACCTTACTGAAGCNCTCGGCTATCGTTGTTTTGATAGAAAGCTATGATANAAAGCCATGATTGCAAACTATGATTGAAAACCTTTAGCGACTACTTTACTTCCCGAAAGGCGGTAAAATTCCGCATAACAAAGACCTACAATGGCACAGAACACCAATAAAGACTTAACTATAATTCCAGCACTCATAGCCACTGTAATCCTATTTTACGACTTATTTTTGTGGCACACTATCTGACTCGGCACCCGCTTTGAATATAAGGGGTTATAAGGGGCTCATTTAAAAGGGTTTGTACAACAATATGAAAAGGGATTTTATTGTTATTAGCATACTGACATTAGTCATATCCGGCTGTGTACAGATTCCAACATATAGCAAGAAATCTGACTCTTCCAAAAATAGAGACAAAGCTCTCGTGGAAGAAGCTCAGGTCGTCAAAAAACCCCAGACGATTAAACAAACTAAAATCGAACAAGCGGCTATTAAACCAGAAACTAAACCTCTAGCTAAAGTCGCCAGTTCGCAAAATACTGTTCCCCTAAAACCCGCAAGTGTAAGTCCACCTGTAAAAAGGAAAGTAACAACCCTGCCAGGCCAAAAGATTGAATCCAAATCAATTCGTTCCACTTCTCCAACGGTCAGTATTAACACTAAGCCCGTCGCCACTGCTAAGGCCAAGAGTACCGCCAAACCATTAGTGTTAAATACACATCAGAGCACCTCAAAACTAAACTCAAAGATAAACTCAAAAAAAATGGATGCACCGACTATTGCCCAGAACATGCCTGTCGTCCCCGACAAACTACGAACCCTTGCAATCGAAGAAACAGAAACAGTATCCCCTGTATCATTAACTACTCCCCAGATAGCACTCGAATCTTTACCGCTTCAGTTTGAGAACTGGACTCTTGACCACAATACAAGCTTGCTAGATAAAAAACTAAGCTGCGTTCTAAACAGCGCTTCAACTACTTTAGAGGACGGTGCCGGGGGAACACCCTTTTTTCTTCAAGTCACCAGTAAAGCCATTGTTGCCTTCACCAAATCCAATATAGATCTCCAATATCCTGATACAGGGATGCAAATAGATCTCAATCCAANAGTGGTGGTCGATCGTAGACTTAACGAGACTTCNGCGGTGTTTGAGAANAAAGTGAACACGCTTATAGAACAGTTCAAACAAGGACAACAAGCTACAGTNACTCTGGGTTTCTGGCCATCTTGGCCTATGAGTCAAAGCTATCAAGCGCTAATCGACCTCACCNCATTCCCGCAAGCCTACCAAGCTTTACTGGCCTGCAATCAGATATAGCACATCGAGCACACACCACAGGGAAATNACATTATGGGCATACGATCTAAATTTAATATCGCGTTGCTGATCGCCTCTATCNCCGGTCTCTGCATTTCTGGCCTCATTGGCTACAATCTGCTGCAAAAAAATGCGCGCAACGAGGTCCTCGATAGTGCCCGNATTATGATGGAAAGCGCTATCGCCGTACGCGGATACACTGTCAGCGAGATTAAACCTCTGCTGGCTGTCCAACAACGTAGACAATTCATTTCCCAAACTGTACCCGCTTATGCCGCCAGCAAATATATCGAGCGCTTACAGGAAAAACANCCAGAATACAGTTATAAAGAAGCCACCTTAAATCCCACCAATCCGGCAAATCGCGCCACTGAATGGGAAGCCGATATCATCTCCTGGTTTCGCAACAATAGTGACAATAAGGAGGTAGTGGGAGTGCGGGACACCCCCACCGGTCGATACCTTTATATGGGCCGCCCTATAAAGATCACCAATGAAAAATGCCTGGCCTGTCATAGCACCCCGGCCGCCGCACCACAAACGCTTATCGACACCTACGGCGATAGCAACGGTTTCGGATGGAAACACAATGAGATTGTCGGCACTCAGATCGTGTCAGTCCCCATGGCTGTGCCATTGGACAGAGCAATGTCTGCCTTCTATACCTTTATGACATTATTGGTCGGNATTTTTACACTTATCGCTGCGCTTCTTAATGTGCTGCTACACTTTGTCATTATTAAACCGATACGCATAATGTCGATTAAAGCCGACGAGGTGAGTATGGGGGCCCTAGATGTAGAGGAGCTTAAAATTAANAGCGCTGATGAAGTAGGATCCTTGGCAAGGTCCTTTAACCGCATGCACCGCAGCTTAGACAATGCTGTCAAAATGTTAGACGAGTCTATGGGCATAGACGATTCAGAAGACCAGTCAGATAAGCCCACCGTCTATAGATAATTTAACGCTAGATAATTTAACGCTAGGTAATATAACGCTAAATAAAATGAACAATGTCGATGCTTTGCCGAAGAAAATAGATAAGTACGAAATAACTCGCGTCCTAGGACAGGGAGCCATGGGTATTGTGTACCAAGGCTACGATAAACGTATTGATCGGCAGGTGGCAATAAAGGTATTACACCCACATCTTAGGCAAGGGGAAATGGGCACCGATCTAGTCGCCCGATTCAACCAAGAAGCGAAGGCGGCCGCNCGTTGCTTCCACCCCAATATCGTGACCGTTTTTGATTTTGGAAGTAGTGATGATTCACCCTTTATCGTAATGGAATATGTGCAAGGTGTAGAGCTAAAAGCCAAACTAAAGGGTAGTGATAGCTTACCTCTCAGCGCATCCATTGAAATAACACTACAAATATTAGAGGCTCTTGCTTACGCCCATGATCAAGGCGTGGTTCATAGAGACATCAAACCCGCCAATATTATTTTACTAGATGACGGTCGCATCAAGGTTTCCGATTTTGGCGTTGCACGGCTCGACACTTCGGAATTAACCAACACAGGCTTTATGGTGGGCACCCCCAACTACATGTCTCCTGAAGGCCTCAGGGGGGATGCTGTTGATAGCCGCTCAGATTTGTACAGTACTGGCTTGCTACTATTCGAACTCATTACTAGTCAAAAACTAGCACGCGGCATTCCTCTCGAAGAAGCTTTACTGCCAATCCATAAAGCCCGACACCTCACTCCTGCACAGGCAACCCAATTGTCGCCGATTATCGAAAAATCGCTACAGGCCATGCCGCGACAACGATATCAATCGGCGGAGGAATTGATAAGAGGTTTACGCTCATTGGAGGATTATGACGCTGATGAGGGGAAGACCTTATTAAAGCAAGTCAGCCTCGTTCGTAAAACAGACCGTCAATCGTCACCATCGTCACCAACACAAGATGACCCTAGCAATCTCTCTCAATGGAACCCTGATGTCTTAAAATCCGTGGAAAACAATCTGGCTAAATACATCGGCCCCATGGCACGTTACGTTGTACACAATATAGCGAAAAAAAGTAGGACCGTTACCGATCTAAGTGAAAGCCTGGCTTCCCAAATTCCAAACCAAAAAGAACGCACCCAATTCCTCAAAGAATTAAAAAAATCAGGTATTAGGGAGACCCCACTGAATAGGTCGCCCAACGCCTCTCAACAATCCTCCCAAAACAAAGGGATTCCTCCCGAATTGGTAAATGAAGCCTCTAAGGATTTGACCTACTACATGGGCCCACTTGCCAGCAGGCTAGTAAAAAAAGTAGCCCGCAGCGCCAACAGTAGGGAGGACTTTTATAAACAGCTTGCTCAACACATTCCCGATGAGAAGGAGAGAGCCCAATTTTTGCGTAAAAAGATCAAATACTGATCGCCCTTAAAGTCCTCCGCGCAATCA
>JAESQG010000119.1 GCA_016765265.1 Pseudomonadales bacterium
CCTGACCTTCACAGGCGAATCAATCTCAAATCCCGCCTGAATTAACCAGTGACCTTTAAGGTGAATCTCACCGATGGGTGTGCGTTGGTGGCAGTTCTGGCTCAGTTGGTAGGAATGGTAAGACTCCCTAACTTTTAGCTGCCGTTGATGGATTTTAGTTTTGGACAAGCGTAAAGCTTGTGTATCATGCTCTGTAGTCATAGTAACCTCTGGTGTAGGTTGTTGTGATAGTTGGTCTTGGGTGTTAGCGCACCCTTGGCCAGCGCCTAATTAGTGCCAGCACGGAAACCCGTGTTTTTAGCTCAAGTGGAGAAGAACTGATCAACTGATGTTCTCCTGCTTCAATTTAAACGCGATTGAAGGAAGTTGATAGGGACCGCCCGGTCTTTATTAGGTTGTATATTGATCGATTCTGACTGCGATTCAGCAGCCTTTCCTAACACTTAATCTTTAGTGAAAATCATGATGTACGCAATTGATTTGAGTGGGGCTAGGCCGCTTGGCGACAAGGTTCACGCGGCCACTTTCGTTTCAACTTCTCGCGCTCTTTTTGTGTCAGTATCGCACCGATACGTTGCAAGTTACGGGCTAATACACCCAGCGCAACATAACGCTTAAACCCATCAATACCATGGTCAGGACAACGATCGAGGCCGTGCTGCTCCAACGCGTTAATGGCGGACTCCACTGCTGAATGTTGACGGCGCACTTTCCTATATGCCGGGGCATTGGTTTTTACTTTTTCTTTTGAGGAAATGTGTCCTTTTTTTGGAAGCACTACCTGATCTAAGTGCTGGGTTAACCCCGTCTGGTTAGCGGGGGAATGAAAACCTTTATCAAAGCTGCATGAATTGAGTGAAGGGAAATTCTCTTGCGTTTGTATCACCATCGATATTGCAACATCAACATCCTGGGTTTTTTCCATCACTTGATGATGTAAAATAAATTGATATTGATCTTCCATGATACAGACCTTTAGGCCTAACTCAACTAAGACTCCTGCTTTACCTTTGCTTATCCATTCAGTGTGCGGCTGAAATATAGAATAGATCTTTTCCTTGGCTGAAATAACTTCATCCTTTAAAACACGCCGCTCTATTTGGCCCATTAGAAGTTCAGCATAATCTTGAAAACCGCCTACTTTTTCAAGCTCCTCCTGTAAATGTGACCATGCTTGCGGGGATAGATGTTGGCTTGTCTCTTCTAGGTGTCCAATGCTGCTTTGTACTTTTTCAAAATATTGACGCGCAAGTTGAAGATACCGTTTATGTGCCTTTTTCTTTTTCTCTTCGGCATTGGCTTGACGCGATCGATTGCTCTTTTGGGCTTTTCTCCAATGCGCTTTCAAACGCTTTAAGTTGTAAGCCGATTGCCGCCATCCCGTTATAGTGTGCAGTAGGCAAAGCTGCGTTGTTAGAAGAATGGATTTTCTCGTTGCATCCCATAACATGCCTGTATCTGTAGGATATTCGACGTGGGTCTCAACAACGAATGAGTCACAACGAGCTAAGAGCACATCATCGTCGTCTTTTTTTTTAACAAGGCCATGTCCTGCTTTTACGACAAGCACATTAATTTCCTTAAGCATCTCTTCAGTTAGTAACGCAACATTATCTCTTAAGGTTTGCAAACCATACAAATATTCATCTTGCCAACCGCCATGGCCTAGCATCGCACGAATCGTTTTATGTTCATTGGCTAAGTCATGGAGCCGATCATAATCGCAGTTTAAACCTAAGCGTAAAGTACCCAAAACCAGCAGCACCCATAAATCCATACCGGGGCGACCGTTCTCAAAATCGATCTCAACACCAATATGGTGTTGAAGCACATCAAAGACAGCGTCGCGTGTTGCTGGACAGCCATAGATAAATTGTAGGCCGCGAAGGATCTGGGGGATGTCATCTCGTGAACGTGAATTAAATTTAATCTCTTCGATTGGAGTGGCGCCTAATTCAAGTTGTGGATTAAATAACTGTCGCATGAGAAGCTCTTTTTACCGAAGTTTGAAGGGTGAAAATAGGAGTAACCTTTAAAACATGGGCTATTCTAACATCAGCTTTGTTCAATGCCTAAAGCTTCGCACGGCTTTATTCGCATAGGGTGTTATTTCTTATAGCTTTTTTTATTTATCGTGCCGGCACTATATACCCTTTGAGAAGGCCGAAGGCGATTTACTATTTCAATTTATTAGTGATCGATATGAAAAAAAGTCAATTTTAATCACTACCAATTTGGCCTTCAGTGAATGGGATGTTTTGTTTCAAGACAAAATGATCGCAACAGCTGCGATAGATCGATTAGTACATCATTCGCAGATTTTTAACTTTAAAAGGGATGAAAGCCACAGAACGGAAGAGGCTAGAAAAAGATCAAACAACGAGAGCAAAAAATAAGCATGGTGACAGATTAATTGGCCTCTCATGTGACAGTTTAGTTGGCCCTATCCAGTAAATCGGGGTTTCGGTGAGTTTGCCAGTAGGCTCGAAGGGCAAAAAGTGCAGTTTTCGGCAGAATCACAAAACGATCTTTGCGACCCTTGGCTAGGCGTATATGAACACGCATTTTATCTGCGTCTATATCACCAACCTTGAGGTTAAGACCTTCACCGAGTCGAAGGCCCAAGCCGTACACAATTAGGATGTAGGTTTGGTATCGCAGTTCTCGTGTGCCGTTGATTATTTTAGATATCTCTCTGTGATTCAGGATATCGGGTAACTTCTTGGTGATGGGCGGTTTAACTATATTGACCCATTCCCATTGTTGCTTAAGGACATGTTTGTAGAAAAATTGAAGTCCGTTTCTATCGACTTTAACAGTACTCCAAGAATGGCTTTCAACTAGCGAGGAGAAATAGTTCTCCATTTGTTTGCGTGTTATTTGATCGGGGCAACGATCGAAATGTAAAGTGATCCGACGAACCGCTCGTGAGTACGAGTCGATTGTTCTCTCGCTTTTACCTTGACGCTTCAGTGCGTTAAGATGTTGCTTGTAAAGAGACTTGAACCGTTGTTGGTCTTTTTTATTCATGAGATAACTCCTCAGTAGTCGTACCCGGGGTTGGGTACGTGAGGAGAATTATCTATTAAACGGTGGAGTTGGTTTCTGCCGCATAGCGGCTTCGTCCAACAAGCGACTGTGATCCAAATCAACCCTGCAAATAATTAATTTATACCGTTTGCCACTCGGTGTTATTGCGAACCATGGTGTTCAAAATGGTTATCATTTTCCGCATGCAGGCGGTTAGGGCGACTTTCTTATGTTTACCTTGCGCAACTAGGTTTTCGTAGAATTTCTTCATGACGAGGTTGTGTTGAATAGAGGATAGCATGGCCATGTATAATACTGTTCGTATCGGTGCTCTACCGCCACGAATACGGCGTTTTCCTTTCATGTAACCACTATCACGATTAAATGGAGCGTGTCGCCACACACCATTCGACTGTCCGAGTTGAAAGTAGATTCAGCATGACTCCCTGGCTTGTTAACGGGCTAGACTTTGTCTGCGCCGGGCCAGCATCGGGCTGTCATGCTGAAAACCTGTTGCTGCAGGTATGGGCCTCACTATATCGCTTTAACAATAGTACTGAAACATTGCTTTTTTAATCATACAAGGCTAGGCAGAGCGACGTGCAATAAATTACACGCACCTGTTTGCTGCGTTATATTTACTAGAGGATAAGCATGGAAGTAATTTTCGATCTAGTTTCAATTGTCGTACCTCCAGTAGTGATACTGGCTTTTTCTTATATGTACTTTGGAGGTAGAAGACTTAACTCTGCTGAGCTAGGTGTTAATCCATTATTTCAAGAACAATGTGGTGGCAGGTTTGACAATTTTAATTTGACAGTCCCGTTTGTGCGTCACTCTATCTACGAGGATTTTGTAGTTTTCGCATATGGAAAAACATGCCATGTAGTTAGGTATAGTGATATCACTAGGGTCGAAGAAAAACAGCACTTATTTTCTTCGGGACTTGAATACTATCGCAAGATTGGTAGCCCACCTTATAAGCTTATTATTTGGTCCAGGTCTCCCCAAGAAGTTATAAAATTCTCAAAGATAAGGGTGTAAGTGTTGCTTCTTAGATATAAGGCTACCGAGAATATAACATGGTGAGGCTGACGGTTGCTGCGCACCGCAGCTCAAGATGTTGAAGCGATTAAGAGCACTAGAGAATGCTGTTTAGTAAAATCAAAAAAGGATTATGGGTTTTCCCAGTTGACGGTGGCGTAGAGAATTTAGGTAGTGTTGTTTTGGGAGAGTGAAGGATTCCCGTTAGTCGGTTTATTAAAGATTGGCTTCGTAGAGTAGGGATTTAAATTTTAGTGGTTGTGCTCGCTTGGGGTCTCGGTGAAAACATCCGGGTAGAGGGCGGCTAAAAACAACTTTGAGCTTGGTGCCGGTAATAGCATTGATAATTGATCAACAGAGTACTGATGTCACGTTTCAACAAAAGCCGACTAAGAGGCCACATCTGCTGCGCAGCTGAGTCTCTAGCGGTCAGCGTTGGAATATACCTACTTTGGAGTTCTGCCAAGCTGCCTTGCTTAATCTAGCGTGTGATTGCTCTGGAAGAACAGTAGATTACTAGGTCAAAATATAGAAAATACCCGAAAACGAATGAATCACCTTTCACAATTAAATGACAGTTAGGAAGAGTAATGAGAGCGAGTAGTAATATAATATCAATATTCTTTAGCGTCTTACTGGCTTCCTGCGGTGGTGAGGAAAGTGAAGATGTAAGTCAGACACTGGCAGGAACTTGGTCAAGCGGGTGTGAAACGTCTACATATGGGGGCGAGTCATCTCCAATAAATCAAGGACTGTGTGAGCTAGTTGACAGTGAAGATATCTGTGAGGTTTTTAGAGACACTTATTACACAACGGATAGGATATTTAATGGAAATACGTTTCAGCAAACCTATATTCAATACTCTAGTGAAGATTGTAGTAGTGCAATGGCTAATGTTGTAACGGGTGGTGTCTACAGTTTACTTGGAAATATTAATAGCGAAAGTGGTGTATCTGTAAGAATAATCGAGTTTCAGATCGATACGTTTATTTCATCAGACCCCGTTTTTTCACCAAGTGGCATCGCTTTTCTGGCGGACTCTCGCCAGGCATATACTTTTTCTAATGACCAGCTGTACTTCGGAGATATTGAGCTGATTGATGATGTTGAATTAGCAAAGATAAATTTTGAAATACCTTATGTAAAACAGTTTTAAAATCAGATGATAGTTGGCTATGAACGAACTGGGCATTAGTCTCGGCTAGGCCGCCAGATCAATTTTGTTAGGGGGGAGGGTATTTCGCAATGCGTTTAGCAAGTCGGTTAACTATTCAACAAAGCCCAGCAGTGCGATTGTTTTTTCATTACGCCTGCGGCTTCATTATAAACCAACGCCTGTGGGCGACGTTCTGCTACCAAATAGTTTCGAGCATATCGCTTTCTCGTAGATTTTCATCAGCCGTAACTAGCTGAGTATTTAGAATTATGGATGTGGCGGCAATGATTCGGTCAGCGGGATCTTTGTTGATCTCAGAGCCGAAATTGACAGATAGCTCTGCGATTTCGGGAGAGATTGATTGAACGGAGATATTTCTGGACTGAAGAAATAGGTTTAAAAAATTGGCGGCGGTTGTATCTACCTCTAACCGACGCCTTTTGATTAGCATTGATATTTCCCAAAGTGAAATGTCTGAGATTATTAATGCATGATGCTTGTCGGCGTTTTCAATTGCTTTCGTAGCTTTTTGAGTAAGCTTAGAAGGTTCAAGAGCGTCCCAAATGATTGCACAGGTATCCATTAAAATCATGATAAAGCATCCCAATCAGAATCTGTTGGGGTGGTTACATCATGAATTTTGGCAGTTGACGCGAGAGAGTGTAATTGCTGTTTGGCTGTTTCTCTTTGATTAACAGGGGGAGTGATAGTTGCCAACAATTTGCCGTTCGACGTGACAGAAATTTGCTCTCCGGTATTAGCTTTCTCTAGATATTTTAGTAGGTTAGCCCTGAAATCGCTGATGTTGATGTTGATAGTTTGCATGACGAGCACCAAATAGGGTTGTACAATGTATTTGTACAAGTATACAGATAAAAGCAGAACAATGCCATTCTAGAGACACACTTCGTGCGCTCAAGATGGAAGTGTGAAGGCCTAAAACTGGTCGTAGTGCCCTCCAATAGCGAAGATATAGATGTAGTTATCATCAAACTTGTAAACAACCCTATCTTTTTGGCTAAGTCGCCTTGACCACAATCCAGAAAGGTTGTGTTTCAATGGTTCTGGTTTGCCTGTTCCTTCNGACGGATTGTTGCGCATCATCTCTTTTAGCTGCCTACACAGTACCTTGTGTAACTTCTTGTCCTGCTCTCTAAGTTTCTCATAGGCCTNCCAGGTATTGCCCTCAAAGACCAGTGATCTCACTTAGCTCCTCCTTGCCTGGNTTNTATCCTTTTTTCTTANTNTGCGTTTCAAGAGACTCCGCAATTTGGNNCATCAAATTTGTATTTTGCAAAATACACAATGTTTCTTGTTCNCGCTCCCAATCNTCAGCACTGATNACCACAAAATCTTCNCCAGTACGCCTGGTGACTTTTAGGGGNGTGTGGTTTTCAACTATTTGTTCTACAAAGCTTTTTAGGTTGTCTCTAAACTTATTTACGCTTATGCTGTCCATAGATTATACCAAATATAGTAGTACGGGGTTTCCGTACATTGTAGGCGATCAGCCTTAACAAGTCAAAGCACGCGGACTTGGCAAAGCTGTCATCTTTTTTGTCCCAAAAAAGCTGCCAACTTCACCAATCCGGTGTTTGAAGCGTTATGCAAAAAGAATTATAAAATGGGTTTGCTAGAAATACCCAAAAATAAGGAATAAGTGAACTTAGCTGGCATAAAAATATGTATCAAACAAAGCACAGGCAAGAGATGACGAAAGATGAAATACAAAAAATATACGCTAATGCACTCGATCGTATTTTGCATGCGGGTGCAAGTAATTTTCAGCTTGTTGCTGTAATTTATGATGAGCAAGGGAAGGCTTTAAATCGTCAGAAAAAGAAACATACATTCGGTTCATTCCTCTTTAATCGATTAGCCGATGGTAAAATAAGAGCTTGTATAGATAATGACGGGAAAGTAGATGATTTGATGGGTATGTCGAATGTTATTGATTGGTGTAAGGCAGAAATAACGGAAATATTACCTTGTTTATTGTTTGGCGCGGATTGTAATGTCAAAGGTGCAGTAAAGTATAAAGTTGGCAGCAGTGGTGCGAGTGGTTATATTTCGGTTAGCGGTGCAGCAACAGCCGAGCGTGACCTGAAGGCTATCGTAGATGGTTTACAAGGTATTTTGCAAGACTCCAGTGGAGTGTATGACTTAGAACAGTTATCAATTGCTTGATCTTTGCAAAATGTTTTAAGGTAGTGAGCGAAAAAACTGGTCCAGATTTGATGACTGGGCGAAGCATAAGTCTGCAAACAAAGTGGTTGAATTGGGCTTTGGGTGAGTTGCCAGGACGTTACGTCGCCGACTGTCCTACGAAAAATAGACACCATAACTATGCAGTTAATGCTGCTTTTCCCTCGAACTCAACCGGGCTAAGGTTATCATTCGCTGAGGGCCTTATTTTTCTATTATAAAATATCTCAATGAAAGGGGCCAGCCGCTTGGTTTATCTATTTGTTTCCGAAAGTCAGCAGGGAAAGGGTGTTTATGATCAGCGAACTATTCTGGCGGAAATTACAGAAATACTTAAACTTGCTAACAGGTTTAAGGTGGAGTGGTATGTTGATTGTGCCCCAGAACCTACCTTGCTAAGCATTTGATAACAAGCCACGACAAAATACCTACGGATTTTGCGTGAGACATTAGGCCCATAGTCACACTAAACCATAACCCATAATGAGTAACAGATATTATGATTCTTACAGTTTTTCGATCACGTCTAAATGAAGAGGCGCAAGAGAAATACGAGGCGCTCGTACCCAAGATTGTTGCGCTGGCGGAAACTATGCCAGGCTTTCTATCGCGCAAATCATATGTGGCCGAGGATGGTGAACGTCTCAGTTTGGTGGAGTTCGAAGACGAGCAATCCCAGCGGAACTGGGCGCTCAATGATGAGCACATAGCTGCGAAAGAGAGAGCGCGCGAGCATCTGTATTCAGAATTTGTAGTCCAAATCAGTACGGTAGATAGAGAATCAAGGTTCTCAGAAAAATGACAAGTCTAAAAATAACATGTCCCGAAGTGTGGCCTAACAAAAATGTCAACCGGGCAGCATTTTGCTCCGGCCTTTTGCGAATTTCGCTTCGCTACATTTTATCGCAAATGTCCTCCACGAAAAACTGCCGGTTACATGGTCGTTAATTGCTATCTAGACGTTATAATGACATAACGTTGAAGGAGATCCTCATGAGTAATTTGTCCAAGCGTTTAACGATTTACTTTGAGCCCGATATACATCACGCACTTAAGCTTAAGTCAGCATCATCTCATCTCTCTGTTTCGGGACTTGTAGACGAAGCGGTCCATCTACTTATGAGTGAAGACCAAGAAGATCTGGCAGCATTTTCAGAGAGGGCTAATGAAAAGCAAATCAGTTATGAAGCTTTACTTAATGACTTGAAGAAGACTGGCGAAATATAAGATCACCTTCAAGAAGTCTGTCGCTAAAGATTTGCGTGACATTCCTACAAAGGATGTTAGTCGTATTCTAAAAAGAATCGAAGCCCTGGCTGAGGAACCGGGAGCAGAGGGACGTATCAAACTTTCAGCTCGAGAGCGTTATCGTGTAAGGCAAGGGCTGTATCGAATAGTGTATGAAATTAGAGAAGAGGTGTTAATTGTACATGTCGTCAAAAGCTGACACCGACGTGTATGAACAATAAATTCAGAATTTCTGAGGAAGGCATTAAAATAATGGAAAGGAAATATTCATACTCTAGAGAAGATCTTTTAGATTGCGGCCATGGGAATATGTTTGGAGAAGGCAATGCTAGACTACCTTTACCACCAATGTTAATGGTTGATCGCATTACGCGTATTAACGAAAATGGTGGTAAATATAATCAAGGGGAAATTGTCGCTGAGCTTGATATAACACCAGACTTGTGGTTTTTCGATTGTCACTTTGAGAACGACCCGGTGATGCCTGGTTGCTTGGGCTTAGATGCCATGTGGCAGCTTTTAGGTTTTTATCTTGGATGGAAAGGGTTTCCTGGAAGAGGAAGAGCGAGGGGTGGAGAAATAAAGTTTAATGGAGAGGTGCTGCCTTCAGCAAAGATGATTCTTTTTCAAATTGATATAAAGAGGGTATTGAATCAACGACTGAAAATGGGGATTGCGGATGCAACTATGTCGGTTGACGGTCAGTTGATATACAAGGCAACTGATCTACGTACGATTATGAAAACTTCCTGAGTTGCAGAAAATGCAAACAAGTCACAACACGATGACTGGCGCAAAAAAAAGCCGTCATGTGTGTAGGGCGTTCCAATCCGCATCAATTTGCTATTAATGTAGCAACTTTAGAAGGGATAAACTCGCTTGAACTAGAACCCGTAAAAGTACTTGATGGTATTAATCATCCGAGTGATAGATAGCTGGCCCAAGTTATAACAAGCACCGACAGAATGTCGAAATTACGCGAGCGTTAGCCCCACAAAGAAGTAGGAGTTCAAGTTGTTTGTTCCGGAATTTAATAAAGAAAAAGACGTTAAAATTTTGCATTCATTATTGAAGTCGAAGCCGTTCGGTTCTTGGTCTTCAATTGCGGATGGAGATATTGTTGTAAACCATATTCCTTTTATTCTGAAAGAAAATGAGAGCGAATTTGGGATACTGGAAGGGCATGTGGCTAGGTCAAATAATATTTGGCAGAAATTCTCAACGGAATTAAATTCAGTTGTGGTATTTCAAGGCGATCAGGCATACATATCGCCTTCTTGGTGAATGAGCTAACAGATATACACGAGAGAGAGCAGAAATTGCCTTGGAAGGTGTCTGATGCACCTGATGAATTTGTTGATAAATTAGTTGGTGCTATTGTTGGTATAGAAATACCTATTGTAAAGCTTACTGGAAAATGGAAGCTGGGACAGAATCGGCCAGAGGCAGATCAATTGGGAATAATCAAAGGATTAATGGCCAGTGATAATTCTCAGTCAAATGGCTTAGCGAATGAGTTAAATAAATATGTGGAATCAATTAAAAAAGGTTAATAAGGCCAGCGAATTTAGTTCGGTAGTTGCTGGCGACATTATTAGTAAAAATTGGATAATAGTAGGTTTAATCAGATAAAAGGGAACTAAAATGAAAGCAGCGATATTGAAAGGATATGGTCCGAAGTCATCTTTTGTAATTACTGAAGTGAACACTCCAACGCTGGGTAAAAACGATGTTCTAGTTGAGGTCCATGCTTCAACAGTTAACCCTATCGATTGGAAAATTCATAAAATGCTCTCTTTCCTGCCAAGAAATGGCGGAATCACCAAGCCTTTAATACTGGGTAGAGATGTCTCCGGAATTGTCAAGGCGATAGGCTCGGAGGTGCGAGATGTATCCATCGGTGAAGCCGTTTATGGAATGAGTGTCAATTTTTTAGCAGGGACCTATGCCGAATTTTCTGCTGTGAAGGCCCATAATATTGCCCCTAAACCTAATGATTTGTCCTTTGAAGAAGCTGCGGCTGTCCCTCTGGCTGGATTAACGGCTTTGCAAGCTTTGCAAATAAGTAACGTTAAAGCTGGAACTGAAATTTTGATTATTGGAGGTTCTGGCGGTGTGGGATCATTTGCAGTCCAAATTGCAACAGCTATGGGCGCTCAAGTGAGTGCCGTGTGTAGTGGAAAAAATAGTGATTTTGTAAAGTCCTTGGGTGCCGTTGAAGTTATAGACTATACGAATAAAGATTTTACCAAAGACGCGAGAGATTTTGATGTGATCTTTGACGCTACCGGCTACGAGAGCTTAACCTCTTGCTCATCATTGTTGAAAGAAGGGGGGGTGTATATTACCACCACGCCAAACCTTAAGAGTTCGTTTGATATAGTAAAAGGTAAAATATTTCGTCATGGGAAGAAAATTAAAACTGTTTTTACAGACTCAAACAATCGAAATTTGAAGCAATTAACGGAGTATATTGAAAAGGGACAGATTAAAGTCATCGTGGATAGTGAATATTCTTTCTCTGATATCAATTTAAGCCATGAGAAAAGCATGACACATAGAGCTGTTGGGAAAATTATTGTTAAGATAAGAGACAAAACATCAGCGTTACATGATCAGCAGAAATCTGAAAGTGTACAGATAGACTAAGTTTTGTGGTGTTAACTACATCATACCTAGTTTATAACAAACCAGAGCATGTTGTACTTTCAGTGCTGCGCACAGCAACAGTCATATAGCAAGATTCGGGTCGCTTTAAAGCAGCATTGAATTAATAATTCCTATTACAAATAATCAAATATGGGAATTAAGGATGAGAGTAACGATAGAACCATCAATAATGTATTTTGGAACCCCTGTAGTTTTGATCAACACGTTAAATGAAGATGGTTCGACAAATATTGCCCCCATATCCTCTGTTTGGTGGTTAGGTTGGAGCTGTATGATTGGTTTAGATGGAACATCAAAATCAACTGAAAATTTAAAAAAGTATGGTCGGTGTGTTTTGAATCTAGCATCGGGAAATCTCGCGGACAAGGTGAATAACCTAGCATTATTAACAGGTAGCAAAGACATCCCGGTACATAAAAAATTATTAGGTTACAAATATGCCAGGAATAAATTCTCTGACGCTGGATTTACTCCGCAACAAGCTGGAGACATGAAAATCAGCTTCATACAAGAATGCCAAATTCAATTAGATGCTAGTGTTGAAAAGGTAACAAGTTTTGCTGAAAATGATAAACGTTTGGCGATTCCTGCTTATGCAATGGAATTAAAGATAACACAAGTTTCTGTGTCCCCTGACATATTACTTAAAGGTGAAGAAAACAAAATTGATCCTAATAAGTGGAATCCATTGATCATGAATTTTCGTAAATTTTATAGTTTATCTTCCGAGCTAAATGAATCTAGGTTGGCAAAAAAATCAGAAGACTTGTATGCTCCCTGGAAAAGGAAAGGAATTAGTCGCATATTAACCGATAAGGTGTTGAGTCGATCAAATAAAAAGTATGGACACTAATACTTCCAACAAAACAATGTGGCAGCACGTCCCATCTGTAAATTGTGGTGCTAAGTTTGCAAACCGATAATAGTTAAAGGAAGNNTAGGTGAGTAATCGNTTTTTATTAAAAACAATCGTGCTTACTGGATTGGCATTAATTGCGTTTGCTGCAAATTCGGTACNATGTAGGCTGGCGNTGGGGAATGAGACCATTGATGCGCCCAGTTTTACCGTTGTAAGATTACTTTCCGGGACCGTTGTTCTCCTGATCATTTTAGCTGTCACAGGCAAGCCTACTGAGACTTCAGCTAAAGGCAGCTGGGTTGCCAGCTCCATGTTATTTATCTATGCGACTACGTTTTCCTATGCTNATCTTTCNTTGGATACCGCTACCGGCGCGCTTATTCTGTTTGGGTCGGTTCAGATAACAATGATCTTTTGGTCTCTTATGTCGGGCATTCGGTTGCATGTTACCGAATGGGCCGGAGTGACCACCGCTTTCTCAGGTTTCGTTTATCTTGTACTGCCTGGTGTTACAGCGCCATCTACAACCGGATTTTTACTAATGATGGTGGCCGGANTTGCCTGGGGTATTTATACTTTAAAAGGGCGCGGGTCAAAGAGCCCACTGATGGACACCGCCTTTAATTTTCTCAGAACTGTTCCGCTTGTTATCTTATTGGCTATCGCGACGATAAGTAACGCAGCGTATTCCTCTGAGGGTATAGTGTTAGCGCTCCTATCCGGTGGCATCACATCAGGAATCGGCTACACAATATGGTATATCGCTCTTGGTAGCTTGTCAGCTACGCAGGCCGCGGTGTTTCAAGTGCTGGTGCCAGTCATTGCTGCGGTGGGAGGGGTTGTATTTGTTTCGGAGGCCGTTACTTCTCGTCTTATAATATCAGCGGCTATGATTCTTGGCGGTATCTTATTGGTTATTTCAGGTAAGTATTATTTCACTCAGAATAAGTGAAACGTGTGTTAGCTGGCATTTGTTTATGTACGATATACATAATCTCGCATTTTCATCGCTTCAATGTGAGTTCTATATTTAAGTTTATGGATGGGTTAACAAATGGTGGCTATTGCGACAGCCGTTGAATCTGGCCGCGATGGTGAAGTTACAAGGTGAAGTTTTAAGGTATCGCACATTGGGAGCATTCTGAATAGAGGAATGGGATGACTCATACGCTCATCCTAACTTTTTGGCACAAGCAACACTCTGTCACCTTCAGTCAAGCCTGATACAACCTCCACCAACCCTGTTTCAATTTTCTTTCCTATACGAATAAATCGTCGTTCTGAAATCCCATTTTCTAGAATCCATACCACATTTAGCTGGTCCACTTTGGCTACCCTGTCTTCAGGGACCAACAACATGGATTCAATACCAGCGGGAATTAAAATGCGAGCATACATTCCTGGTAGCAAACCCTCTGTATATTGCAGCCGACTCTTAACGAGAAAACTTCTTGAACCTGGATTTCCTGCTGGCACAAGTTCTTCAATCTCTGCCTCTATGTGTTTGTCGCTTGCAGGGACTATCACTTTTAAACGCTGATTTAATCTCAATGACAAAGCTAGCTTTTCCCTCACGTTGGCCTCTACTCGCACAGACAGTGGATTATATAATGAGAGCAATTTTACTCCTGGTTGGGCAGTGTCGCCAGGCTCAGCAAAACGGTCCACCACCCGCCCCTCCATAGGCGATCTTACTTGAGCAAAACTCAGGGAGGTTTGGGCTTCTTGCAGAGCTTGTTGGGCACGGGTCAGGTCGGCCACTAAGGCATTATGGTTCGCCTGAGCTTGATCTAAATCTGCTTTCGCAAAGACTCCTTTCTTATTCAACTCAATGGTTCGATCCAGCTCCTGCCGAGCCTGAGTTGATCGGGCGTTGACTGATTCTGTATGTGCCTGGGCTTGAGACACTCTGGCCTGTAAGTCGGTTTTCTCTAACTCAATTAGAAGCTGTCCCTTGCGGATGCTGTCGCCTGCCCGGACATGAATCTTTCGTATCCGCGCTAAAACACGGTAGGATATTATCGAAGCCTGTTTTGCTTGAAGACTGGCAGGCACTGGCTCATAGCGTTGTCGCTCCACTCGCACAACAGCGATGGTTTGTGAGGTATCTATGGTTCGGGCTTGGGCTTGGGTTTGGGTTTGACTGAGTCCTGGAACTACCTTGTCGGTAAACGCACCTGCCATCCACGCCACCATTACCAAAAGTGTTGCCACGGCAATCAAGGGTATTATTAGCGTTAAGACTTTCCGTTTTGAGTCGGTGTGTTCCATGTTCTTTTTATCCTTTATAACTGTTCCATAATTACCGATATAAAATTAAGGTTGTTCACTTTCATTATCAAAAACCAATAAATAAACAACAGGAACGACTAATAGAGTGAAGACAGTTGACGCAATAATGCCGAATATAATAGCCAATGCCAGCCCACTGAATACCGGGTCCAAAGTAATAATTAAATTCCCTAGCAACGTAGTTCCGGCGGTTAATAACACTGGGCGCATACGCACCGCACCTGCCTGTATCAATGCTTCCCTTATGGCTAGACCACCGTTGCGTGCTTGGGTAATAAATTCCACTAGAATAAGTGAGTTTCGAACAACGATCCCCGCTAGTGCAATCATCCCGATCATGGCCGTGGCGGTGAATAATATAGGGTCTGGTGCACCGGCAACTTCCCGTTCACCTAACTGATTCAACATGAAAAAGCCCGGCATAATACCGATAATGGTTAAGGGGATGGAGGACATGATAATGAGCGACAAGCTGGTAGAATTGGTTTGTAGTTTTAGCACGAAGAAAATGCCTGCTAATGCGAAGATAAAAGCTAGGCCCATATCGATAAAAACGTCTACGGTAATTTTCCATTCACCTTCACCAGTCCAAACCACGTCTATATCATCGGCTAACTGCCACCCATCGCCGGCGCCCAACTTGATGAAGTTTCGATTACGCCAGTCGCTAGCATCACCTGCTTCTGCTCCTAAATCGGCGTTGACGTCTGCTATCACCTCTACAGGCGTTCGACCTGAAAGCTCTGCCACCACATAAACTACGGGTTTGAGGTCCTTTCGGTGAATGGCTTTGTCGGCCTTTAGTGTGACGAATTCACCCAATTCTCCCAATGCAACCAGTGGTTGCGGAGCAGCATCTAGCCCGTGACGACTGCTTTGCTGTGCGATACCCGCGCGGCCCTTAACCTGTAATCTTTCCAGATCTTTGATAGATGAACGTTCCCGTAAAGGTAATCGCAATTCTAATCTTAGTGGTTTAGCTTCGCGTTCTAGTTGCAAGAACCCGGCAGTGTAACCTTGATTGGCTATTACTAAGGTTTGGTTAATATCACTGGTGGCGATACCGGAGAGCGCTGCTTTTGCTTTGTCAGTAACGAAACGTAATCGGTGTTGATCATCCTCTACAGTGGTGTCCACCTCTACCACAAATGCCTCGCGCTCTAAGCGTTGTTTCACTTGTATGGCTGCACTCTGCAAATGGCTGTAAGGGGTGAATGTTGATCCATAGACTTCGGCTACTAGGGTGCCTAATACCGGTGGTCCTGGGGGTACTTCAACTATTTTAATATTCACACCGTCACCGTTGAGCGGTGCAACCAACTTTCGCAAACGCAATACTACGCTATGGGATTGGTGCTCTCGCAAACTTTTGTCGATGAGCGTTATGCGCAGATCAGCTAAGTACGGTGCGGTGCGTTGATAATAGCGCCGAACCATGCCATTAAAATCAATAGGCGAGGGTGTACCTATAAATCCAGCGACAGCTTGTACCTCATTTAGTTGACGGGCTATTTGCGATACTTTTTTTGCTATACTAGCTGTTTGCTCCAGTGTTGCCGATTCCGGCATATCAATCACGACTTGGATTTCATTTTTATTATCGAAAGGTAGTAGTTTCAGCGGAACCATGCGAATCACTGGTAGTAGAGATGCCGCTAAAAATAGTCCGGCTACTCCGCATAATACTAATTTAGCTTTACGCCTATCCTCTAGTAGAGGTTGCAACACCGCTCGATATACTTTTAGTGGGCTGCTTTCATCTGATGAGCCTTATCTACCGAATCTGAGTCTACTGAACCTGTCTCTATTGAAACGGTAGGAGTACGCAATATTTTACTGGCGAGCCAAGGAGTCACCATAAACGCAACTAGAGTGCTGGTGATCACGCTGACAGGCACATTAAATGCCATAGGTGCCATATAGGGCCCCATCATGCCGGAAATAAAAGCAAGAGGAATAAATGCTAAAATGATAGCGACAGTGGACATGACCAGTGGCGTTTTAATTTCGGAGATAGCCGCAATAATTTTGTCGTTGGATGAGCCTATGGATTTCTTCAAAAAACGTTCGATATTATCAACTCCGGTGATAGGGTCATCCACCAATAAACCTAATGATAATATTAAGGCAAACAGTGTCACTCGGTTAATGGTGTAACCAAATGCCATATCCAGCGCTAAGGTAATCCCATAACTAATCGGGACAGCGATCCC
The DNA here is from genome assembly GCA_016765265.1 of Pseudomonadales bacterium. Lineage (GTDB taxonomy): Bacteria > Pseudomonadota > Gammaproteobacteria > Pseudomonadales > DC-out160 > DC-out160. Next base: position 16,719 of record JAESQG010000119.1, read on the forward strand.
TACCACCAGAGCAGGGCGCCACCCCAAAAATACAGCGATAAACCTAAAAACCGCAGTTAGACCTGCCAAGGACTTAACCTAGCATCGATACCACATTCTAAATTAAGCGAACTGCCCTTAGGTTAGGC
>JAESQG010000120.1 GCA_016765265.1 Pseudomonadales bacterium
GGCCGTAATGTCTTTGTTTGTATTTCGTCAATTTGGCGGAGCGCAAGATGAAGCGAAGTATGGTATATCCCAGACGATATTACTGAAAGATTTCCCCCAAGCCATTTCCAGTGCAATGACGCGTTATGGTAGTTGCGCAGGCCTAAGCGTGGATGTGACCGATACGGGTGGCGCGGAGTTAACACGCTTAGGTATTAATTCCGTTAATCCGTGGGGTGAGCCGTGGGATGAAGCGGGTGACGAAGGCGGAGTGCAAGCCGCAGAGGAAGCTTCATTGACTATCGAATATAACATGCACAACGATCAGAATGCAGAAGATATGGCGGCTGCAATTTCGCGGCTTGGTGCCGGTGCTGGAACGGTGATTGCTGCGACGGTGGAAGTGAATAGCCAATACGTGAGAGTGGAATATCCATGCTCAATCGGTGTCGGTAACGCCTAGAAAAAGTATAAACGGAACCCTAGCCAATAAACCGGTGAATTAACCTAAGATGATCTATCTCGTTCATTATCTCGACTCCAAGGGCGAGCTGTCCAATATTCGTGTAGAAGCCGAATCGCGTGAAGAGGCGCGTTTGTTTTCACGAATTCCTGAGCGGCGGATCGAGACTGTTCGAGAAGATCTTGTGGGTAGGTTATCCCAGGCATTAACACCGCCTGGGCCACCGTCAAAGAGTCAAGCTGTTTTTATGCAAACCTTGAGTAGTAGTTTATCTACGGGGAAAACAGTGAAGTCAGCATTGAATGGCTTACTAAAGGAAGTAGAGTGGCTTAAGTTTGATAAGGATAAATTTGATCAATGCGAAGAGTTAGCCGATTACCTGCGGTTATTCCGGTTTGATGACAATGCCATACTGTTGGCGCAGACCGCTACCAAAACAGGCAAGTACGTAGAGGCGTTACAAAAAGCATCTCGGTATTTGTTAGATCAGGAAAAGATTAAGAGTGAAGTGTCAACGGAACTTAAAATGGGGATTACCTATATTGTTATAGGAACACTCTTTTTCATTATGGTCCCCCTCTTTATCGGATCGAGTTTAGAGGGCATACAGAGTGGGGCGGCTACTATGTTCAAGCCCAACTCGGTGACTACTATTTTAATAGCCTGGGGAGGTATAATTACTGCCTATTGGTTTGTGCCTATTGTGGCGTTGCCCGTCGTATTTTGGTATCGAGTGATCGTTTGGCGCTTGCTTAGAGGGCTGCCCCTATTAAGAATTGTCCATCAAAAGAACCGAATGGATCGATCGGTTCGGTTCGTTGGTTCTTATAGCATGTTAAACGAGGTGGGTATCGTGGACTCGGATGCGATACTAGCCATCATGCAAGCCAGTCGCGGTGAAGATGCAGAGGTGTATAAACGGATGTATGCGCAGCTCGCCACATCGGAGACTCTGGGCTCGACCTTCGATGCGCAAGATTGGCCGGTGGCGGTTAGAGAGACGATGGGTGTTTTTGGTGAAGTAGATGAATCAGAAAAAGTGAAGATACTGGAGACGCTGATGGAAACCTTGCATATGGAGCACTTACACCTTTCTCGATCCATATCGAAGAGTTTGTCTCGAATCGGTTTTGTTATGATGGTGTCATGTGTGTTGGCGGCGATTATAGGATTTTACTTGCCGATAGTGGGTGGAGCTACCGGTGGTCGATTCTGATGGTAGTGGACCAAGACCATGGTTTCACGCTGATTGAGTTGCTTACGGTGATAGGGATTATTTCAACATTGTCGTTATTTCTATGGAAAGATTATGACGAAGAAGTATTTAATCGAAAAGTGTATACGACCATACGCTCGGCGCAAGATTTAGTAAATGCAGTGAGTTTAGTAGAGAGAGGCGTAACAAATCCGGATGCCTCTAATTATCAGTACGAGTTTGCTAATGATAATGATGAAACGGCATTTACCATAGCTTCCATAAACGGTAACGCTGCTCCCGGGGAAACGCTTTTGCATAGTGAGGGAACATTTACCAGTGCTCATCAGTTTAATCGACGTAATACTTTAGTGAGTGCAACTGTAGAAGTACCCGGAGTTAACTGGAGTAGCACTTTCCCTCGGGCTAAAATAACGTTGTATTCCACCAATGATACTGAGAATGATGCCGCCAGAGTCGAGCTTTATCCGAGATGGACTGGTGCCAAAGTGTCGGTGGACTTGACTGCCACTTCTCGATTTCTGAAAAGTTATTATTATTGGCAGTTGACTCGTTAGTTATCTCTTCAGGTTAGAGCTTACGATTGGATGGTCGTGGTCTTTGCTACGTGATGTTTTATGGCTGATGATGTTTTATGGTTGGTGTAGTTCTGTGATTGATGTAGTTATCTGGATAATGTTGCGCTATGAGTTTACCCCATAATCGTAAGGTAGTTCATCAGGGTTTTACCTTGGTCGAGTTGTTGATGGGTATTCTATTGACGGTATTGCTAGTGTCTCTATCCCGACCCCTTTTTTTTAATTCAATGGGAAAATACCGCGTGGATCAGGCTGTTTATATGACTCAATCTATTTTCTTTGCTGCACAAAATTATTTCTTAGAAAATAACAAGTGGCCTGGTTCCAATAGAAATAGAGCTGGGGATACGGCAAATGAAAAATGTGCGGATGGATATAACGATATCATAAATGGAGGATATCTCGGTGGAGTCGTTGCCCCTGGGTCCGCCCCAACACTGCAAGCACTCACTAATGCCTTAGGTAATGACATGATAATACGCTGTGCAAATGTCGCAGGTGATTTAACAAAAGACCTATTTTGGATCAGGCAGTGCGTCCCAGAGGGTTGGGTTGGATATTTTGTCAACGCACTGCCTAACAGTAGAAGGCATATACCTTCAGTGAATAACCGGGTATTACCACTATCTTATCTCAACTGTGATTTAGGCGATTCCATGATTGAAACTAGAGTGCCTGCTCCCGGAGGAGAACCCTATGTCGCTGGATTTACCAACGTGACTGGATCAGCAGTGACGAAACACAGTTGTCCCGATGGATTAAATGCCGATATTCTTGTAGCGCCTCCCCGAGTTTGTAAAATATTTAGCGCCAGCGGTAATCCTCAACCGGGTGATGAAAAAGATTTAGCTGGTATGAGTTTTAATTTAGCAGATGAAGGTACTCAATGGAGGCTAAATCAATATTTTTATCGGACGGTGGCGGAAGTTGATAATACTGTTTTGGAAAGTGTCGTCTACAAGTGGAGTGATGGGCCTCAATGGTCTGATGGGTTGCCGGATGCAGGTCAATGTGGTGGCGCTCTAGACAATCGTTTTTGGGCTTGGCGGATCTGCCAGTAAAAGAGTGAGGGTATGCGCGAAGTAAAAGTATTTTATCACCTGAAAGGGAGGGCTGGTGGGTTCACTCTGGCAGAAATGTTGGTCGTTATTGGCTTGATCTGCGTAATCGCGTTATTTTCGGGGCGCCAGTATTTATACAAACACCATGAAACCAAAGCCATGAGTATTATTAACGATATCCTCACGGTGGCTACCGCTGCTCAGGCTGACTATGTGGATCGTGGTATGTGGCAAGACGAAAATGGTCTTTGGCCTTGCGAGTCTTTGTTTGAAGATTTGAATAACGTTCGTTTTGCTAACATAGAATTAAATCAAGATGCAGATGAGGGTGAGCATTATGATTTTGATTGTCCTGACGTTGCCGGTCATCATCCCATGTTAGAGATAACCTGGGAGATGCCGAATGCCAGTATTCAAGAAATAGTACATCAGAACTTACCTTTGAGCGCGATAAAAGTGGGTGAGGTTCTGCTAGAGACAGAAGTCGTTGATGCGAATGGCAACAGGGATACCGTATATCAAGTCCGGCATTACGTTATAGCACCATCCGCTAACCAGCGATCTGTGGGTATACGGTTGGGCCGGGAAAGAATTATCAATGGTGTCGCCTCATTTGATCTTAATGGTGATTGTGGCGAAGGATTGACAGCAGAGGTGCTATCAGAATCCACCAGCGGATTCTGTAGTAGTCAAGCGATAAGCGGGTATAGCCTCTACCAAGAAAATGGTCCTTCTGGTGACAGAGCCTTGTATGTATATGAGACTAACGGTAACGGGCGTTGGGTGCGATCGTCTGATACCTGTAATGATAGTTTTGTTGATATCAGTATTCTATATCGATGTTTGCCATCCAATTGATGAACCTGCGATTAGGTTTTGATTAACTCCCTACTCGCAGAATCTGCATGGAATTGGTAGTGCCCAGTTCACCCATTTTGCTGCCTTTAGTTAAAATGACAAAATCTCCTTCTACCACCACTTGTAGCTTTACCAGTTCTTGAACCGCGTTTTGATTTACTTTACCTGGTTCTATTGTCGTTGAATCAAATAAAATGGATTCAACGCCACGATAAAGAGCTGTTTTTCGTTGGGTTTTTGGATGAGGGGTCAGTGCATAGATCGGGATTCCTGATCGCATCCGAGACATTAATAGCGGGGTAGAGCCCGATTCGGTTAAACAGATTATTGCTTTTACACCATTGAGGTGATTTGCAGTATACATGGTGGCCATGGCAATGGAGTCGTCTGTGCGAGTAAACTCTTTGTCTAAGCGATGGCTAGAGCGTAATACAATAGGGTGTTTTTCTGCGCCCACACAGACTCGGACTACAGTGGATACCACTTCAAAGGGATAGTCGCCTGCGGCAGTTTCGCCCGATAACATGACGGCATCTGTGCCATCTAATACCGCATTCGCCACATCAAACACTTCGGCTCGGGTGGGGATAGGGTTGTGTATCATGGACTCCATCATTTGGGTAGCGACGATAACCACTCGATCAAGTGCTCTGGCGCGATTGATTATTTGTTTTTGTACTCCTATAAGTTCAGCATCGCCAATTTCGACGCCGAGATCACCACGGGCAACCATTACCGCATCTGATGCGCGGATAATATCATCCAGTACTTGTTCACTTGCCACCGTTTCAGCACGTTCTATTTTAGCAATGACTTGCGCTGGACTACCCGCTTCACGGATCAGTTTTCTCGCGTAATGCATATCTTCTGCATAGCGAGGAAATGAAACAGCAATAAAATCTACATCGATATCGGCAGCAGTTAAAATATCCGCTTTATCTTTATCCGTTAATGCCTCAGCAGATAAACCCCCTCCTTTTTTATTGATGCCTTTATTATTGGAAAGTTTTCCGCCGATATCCACAGTACAATGTACTTGGTTACCGCTAATCTTTACTACCGAAAGCACTATTTTACCATCGTCGAGGAGCAGCACGTCACCAGCAGTACAATCAGATGGCAGCATTTTATAATCGATACCAACACAGTTCTCCATACCAGAATCGCTGTCAAAATCAGCATCAAGACAAAATGCTTGGCCCACTTCNANTTGCACCGAGCCAGACTTAAAACGACCGATGCGAATTTTCGGGCCTTGTAGATCGGCTAGAATGGCGACATTAAGTTTATGCCTGGTGGCCAGTTCTCTCACGATGGATGCTCTGTTTTTATGTTCTTCAGCACTGCCGTGGGAGAAGTTGAGTCGCACAACATTGACACCGGCTAGCAGAATTCTCTCGATAGTTTCTGGTGTAGCCGTTGAAGGGCCTAATGTGCTGACAATTTTAGTTCTTCTTTTTACCGGGTCCATTTGGTTCCTTTATTTCCCTTTTTTTAAGTCTACCCTATTTTTTAAGGCGACTCTGCTTTAGTAAGACAACTCTGCTTTATAAGACAACGATGTTAGGCGACACTATTATTGCCCTTGTGTTGGCCATTATGGTTTTGATCATTTTCATTGCTGGTAACGCCTTGCATTGCTTTCATCAGGGCCATGCTGGTGTCCAGCATTCGGTTGGAGAAAGCCCATTCATTGTCATACCAGGCCAGAACCTTGACCAAATTCCCGTTGACCTTAGTCTGGGTGCTATCAAACACACAGGAAGCCGGTTCATGATTGAAGTCTGAGGAAACCAAAGGATCGCGATTGTAAAGTAGAATGCCATCGTGGTCATTAATGACTGCTTGAAACATTATTTGATTTACTTCATCTACGGTGGTTTCTCTGCTAGCACTAAAACATAGGTCCACTAATGACACGTTTAGGGTTGGCACGCGTACTGCCATCCCATCTAATTTGCCGTTCAACTCTGGCAGTACTAGNCCNACCGCAGCTGCCGCACCTGTNTTNGTGGGGATCATGGATTGGACCGCGGANCGGGCTCTATGGAGATCCTTGTTATACATATCCGTCAATGATTGATCGTTAGTAAAGGCGTGAATGGTGGTCATCAATCCATGTTCGATGCCCAGATTGTCATTCAGTGGTTTGGCCAGTGGAGCCAAACAGTTGGTAGTGCAAGAGGCGTTGGAAATAATTTCGTGTTCTGCAGTTAAGGTATGATGATTTACGCCATACACAATAGTGGCATCCACTCCCGTAGCCGGTGCTGAGATGATCACACGTTTTGCGCCAGCACTCACATGAGACATGGCTTTTTCTTTAGAAGTAAAAAGTCCTGTGCATTCAAAAACGATATCAATATCCAGCTCTCCCCAGGGCAGCTGAATTGCCTCTCGCTCATTAAATATTTTTATAAGATCGCCATTGACCGAGATACCGTCGTCAATCACCTTTACTGAACCCTTAAAGCGACCATGGGTCGTATCGTATTTTAATAGGTGAGCGTTTGTATTAGGGTCTCCTAGATCGTTGATGGCGATGATACGCATATTCGAACGATGTCCTGATTCATACAATGCGCGTAGAGTGTTACGACCAATACGGCCAAATCCATTGATGGCGATATTGATGGGGTTGTTGAATTGTGTAGTGGTTGAATTTTTCAAGTGAGGCATGACTGCTTCCTCCTAAGGTATGGCGGACTACATTAAGAAGTATAGCTAATCATTGCCTCTTATTCGGGATTGTCAGACAGTGCTTAGAACAGTTTGAGCTATGCCTTAAAGGCTTTAGGGATAGTGGTGTTTGAGATGGTGATGTCAAGGATTAGTTGGATACGCGTTGCAGGGATTGTGCGAAGGTATAGATTAAGACAATACCTAGCTGTTTTTCCTGATTGGTTTCCATTAACGGGCTGGATTCGAANNTACTCCCNTTTAGCCATTTTACNCGAGTNTANGCGGACCACATCCANGGCCCTNGCTGTCTGNGNGAACNCTCATGGATAAGTAGGANCCNGCATANCCNGANGCNGGTTGATAGCTTGGNCGGTCANNNGTNNCAAATGCNGNNTCGACGCCATAGTAATATTCAAGATAACGGCGGTCGGCAAACATTGTGGCAACGGTAAAACGAAAATCTAAAGGGCTGACGGATAAGGGACCAGTGGCCGAGGTAAATTTTCGTTTGTAGTGAAATTTCGGATTGAGTATCAACCCC
>JAESQG010000121.1 GCA_016765265.1 Pseudomonadales bacterium
TTCGCAAGCGGTCTTTGCTGTCAATATGGCAAGCACTGGGTGTGGTAAAACCTTTGCCAATGCCAAGGTAATGCGAGCCCTATCTAATGAGGATGGAAGTTTGCGTTATGTCTTGGCGCTGGGTTTACGGACATTAACCTTGCAAACGGGTGATGAGTATAGAGAGCGTATTGGCCTGGATAATTCTGAATTGGCAGTTTTAATTGGCTCAAGGGCTGTGACAGAATTGCATGAACAGAGGAAAATTGAAGAAGGTGACATAGATACGGGTCAAACTGGGTCGGAGTCGGAGCAGCCATTGTTAGATGAACATGTTGATTACGAGTGTGATATTCCAGAAGAAGGCCTGGCAACTGTTTTAACGAGAGAGAAGGATCGGAAATTTCTTTACGCGCCTGTATTGGTTTGTACGATCGATCATGTTATGGCTGCGACTGAAACAAAACGAGGGGGGCGTTATATTCTGCCCTGCTTACGCCTGATGTCCTCAGACCTGGTCATTGACGAAATCGATGACTTCACTGGATCAGATCTTATTGCGATTGGTCGTCTTATTCATTTGGCTGGAATGCTTGGTCGTAAAGTCATGATATCTTCCGCTACTATCCCGCCCGATTTGGCGGAAGGTTACTTCAATGCCTATAAAAAAGGTTGGCAGCTGCATAGCAAAGTCCGTGATGCCACGAATGAAATTACCTGTATCTGGATTGACGAATTTAAAACAGCACTACATACAATCGATGGAGTGGAAAGTGACCCAGCAATTGAGGTCTATCGGGCCCAGCATGCAGGGTTTGTTGGGAAGCGCGTTGCTAATTTAATCAAAGAACCCGCTAAACGAAAAGCCGAAATTGCTGAATGTCGTGAAAGTATGGAAGAATTTGAATTTGATGAAGAAGAGACTAAACAGGGGCAGTACTTCGGCCTCATTCTAAAAGCGGCTATTAAACTGCATTACCAACATCATACAATTGATGAGAAAACAGGTATCTCTGTCTCGTTTGGTGTAGTGCGGGTTGCGAATATTTCCCCATGCGTCAAACTTACAAAATATTTACTGCAAGCCGATTATCCAGATGGGTTTGAGGTAAAAGCGATGGCTTACCACAGCCAACAAGTATTGCTTTTGCGTCACGAGCAAGAAAAACATCTTGATAGTGTGTTAAAGCGAAAAGAAAAAAACAATGAATCACCTGTGGCTTTTAAAAATTCTGTGATTCGAGCTCACCTCGATAAAAGTGCGGCAAAGCATTTGTTATTTATTCTGGTTGCCACACCGGTTGAAGAGGTCGGTCGAGATCATGATTTTGATTGGGCTGTTGTTGAGCCTTCCTCCTATCGCTCTATTATTCAGCTAGCTGGTAGGGTAAAAAGGCATAGGAGCGGTGAAGTTGAACAGCCTAATATAGTACTCTTGCAGTATAACTGGAATGCTTTTAAGGTTGCAGATGAGGCTGGTAAGAAACAGTTCAAACGCCCTGGATATGAAGAAAAAGTGACTCTGGATACCCATGACCTAAAACAGTTAATAGATGTAAAAACCATTGCTAAGCGACTAGACTCAGTGCCTAGAATTCAGAAAAATACACGGCTTAACTATCGCACATCACTGGCTGATTTAGAGCATGTTGTTACTGAATCGGAGTTAACGAACTACCAACGTTTTGGGCCAGAAACATTGCAAGGTTATTTGGCTGAAACTTGGTTCTTAAGTGCATTACCTCAAACTTTAAATCCTTTTCGAAAAAGTGAGCAAACCACAAAATTATTTTTGTGTTTTGATGAGGCTGATGAAAATTGTTTTTTCGCAGAGAAAGATGAAAAGGGGTATGCGATTAATCGAGAAGGTATATTAAATATAACACCTTGCGAATTAGGAGAAAGCGAGCAACAAAATTTGTGGCTATCTCGACGTTATCATGACTTATTGGAACAGCATTCAGAAAAAAATGAATTGAGTAAGCGACGTGTGTCTTTGCGTTACGGTGAATTAAGCTTAGTGATGCGTGACGCAGCTGAATATGAGTATAACGACCAGTTTGGTCTGGTTAAGGTTTAGATATGGAGGTTAGGTATGCTTGATCTTGCTATAAGCGAGTTTTTTGATGACCGAAAAGCGGCTTGGTTGAAAAAAAAGATAAACACTTCAATGGAAGAGAATGAAGTAAAAGAGCTTAAAATGGAGTGTGAAAACCTATTTTCACTTGAGGAATGGCTGCCAAATGCGGCCAAAAGGGCTGGGCAGATTTCATTGGCAACCCACCCGTGCACCTTTAGTCATCCTAGTGCTCGTAAAAATAAAAATGGTTACGTTTCATCGGTAATTTCACAAGCAATGCACGCTAGCGACGGGTACTTGCGTACGGGTAATGTGGTTGTTGATGTGGATGCACTTGGAAACGCTGCAGCTCTGGATGTCTATAAGTTCCTAACCTTGGAAATGGAGGATGGGCGATCGTTGTTGTCACATATAGAGCAAGGCACCGAGCTATCTGTAAATTTGCTGAAAATACAGAGTAAGCCTTATCAGGTTCTACGAGAAGGTTTTCTGGAGATGTCGGAAACGTCGGGGGAAAGTGTAACAAGCTCAAAAATAAAGCAAGTGTTTTTCCCTGTAGAAGAAGATTATCACCAGCTTTCTTTGTTGAGCAATTCGGGGTTGATTTATCAACTTAGAAAGCGTGTTGATAACATGAGATTTTCCGATGAGTCCAAAGCTCTACGTGAAATTAAGAGAAAAGGTAATTTTAGTGCACAAGGATTTACTGAAATATATAACCTTACAACTATAGGTTATGGTGGCACGAAACCGCAAAACATCAGTGTGATGAATAATAGTAATGGCGGTAAAGCACAACTCTTACAGTCATTACCACCAGTGATTGAAAAACGAAATATTCATTTTCCAAAAATAAATTTCTTTAATGAATCATTGCATTACTATGATTGCCGAGAATCGTTTCAGGCTTTACACAAAATATTAAAAACAGAATATAACAATATTAAGATTCGAGAAGGCCGAGACTATCGTTTACAGGAAATCATGGACCTCGTTATTGAAAAAATGTGGGCAATACGTTCCATTGCGCAAGAGCAGTATCATGCCGATTCCTCAAGGCTTAAAAAACACCAACTAATATGGCTTGTTGATGAGTTTTCTCAAGAGAGGGAAGAGTCGGATCAGTGGTTGGATAAACTTTGTAAGGAACTATCAGTCTGGATTGTTCGTGCTTATGAGCAGGCAATAGGACGCCAAGCGATTAAGCTGGGGGAAGCTGAACGAATTAAAATTGTCGACTTAATTGACCTGAATCGGGAGGGATTAAGATGATTGGCGATATCAAACGTATACTGCTTATTTCTCATCTAAAAGTACACAATGCCAACGCACTTTCTAGCCCGTTTACCATTGGTTTCCCAGCCATGACAGCATGGCTAGGTGCAACCCATGCATTGCAGAGACAACTAAACGCGACTGGTTTTGACGGAGTCACATTTTCCGCAACGGCGGTTGTTAGCCATGACTGTGCGTTACAAACACATAAAGGTATAGGTGATTATGTACATTCTATTATTGGAACTGGGAACCCTTTAGACAAAACGGGAGCACGTTCTGCCTTTATTGAAGAGGCGCGGTGTCACTTGGATGTGTCGTTGTTGATCGAATATTCGGGTGTCGATAAAAATGATGAGCAACCCTTCCTGGAAAGGATCGTTCACCTTCTTAACAGTAGTATGAAGATAGCCGGGGGCGATATATTGAGTTTCAAACCTCCTNTAGCTTTAAAAGTTGAAGAAGGCAATGATACGGATCTACGTAAACTAACAAGGAAATTAATGCCTGGTTACGCAATAGTAGAGCGTCGTGAATTAATGTTAGAGGCAATGAAAGAGGGTTTGGACGCAATGGATGCACTGCTCGATTATTTAGTGGTTCATCACAGCTGTGAACAAGACAGTGCCGATAATGTGACGTGGACAAGCATNCGCAAAACTGCTGGGTGGATTGTACCTATTGCCACGGGATTCCATGGTCTAACCGAATTAGGNGAAGCAAAAAATCAGCGAGATGAGAAGACGCCGCACCGGTTTGCTGAAAGTATGGTGACCTTAGGTGAGTTCAAAATGCCACACAGAATACAGTCGCTTAANGAGATTTTNTGGCGTTATCACGTAGAAACGGAAAGTAACCTTTACCTCTGTCAACAAGAAAAGTAATTAAACTATTGTTCAATAAAGGAAGATAACATGGCTAAGAAAGAAAATATTGCATCGGTACTCGCTTTTGAAAAAAAATTAGTGCCCTCCGATGGGTATATGCTCGGTACAACGTGGGCCGATAAAGATAATGTGGTTGCACTTAAATTGATAGAGAAGTCGGTTCGAGGAACGATTTCAAATAGGTTAAAAGCAGCAATTAAAAATGATCCAGTAAAGCTTAACGCTGAAGTAGAGAAAGCAAATTTACAAACTGTTGATGTGTGCTCGTTAGCGCCGGAGCAAGACACTCTGAAATTGCACTTCACTTTAAAAGTATTAGGCGGAGTGCAGCAACCATCAGCTTGTAATAATGCGTTGTTCAAACAAAGCTACACCCAAGCTGTAAAAGATTACATTGATAGAGAAGGTTTTACAGAGCTGGGTCGCCGATATGCCCTAAATATTGCGAATGCTCGCTATCTCTGGCGTAACCGTGTGGGGGCTGAGAATATTGAAGTTCAAGTGAGTGCATTAAATCAGGGGAGCGAGCAAGATTGGTCGTTTGATGCGAAAAAATTTGGGATGCGTGATTTTGATGTGAATGATAAGGACGTTTCATCATTGGGCGAACGTATAGCAACTGCTCTTTCAAGTGAGGATGATTACCTGATGCTGGAAATTAACTGTTTTGTGCAAGTAGGTAAAGCNCAGGAAGTGTACCCCAGCGAAGAGCTTGTGCTTGATAAAGGTAAGGGAAAAAAGAGTAAAGTTCTGTATTCAGTGAATAATAATGCCGCGATGCACTCGCAAAAGATCGGTAATGCTCTGCGTAGTATTGATACCTGGTATCCTGGATTCGAAGACGCGGACTCCACCGCTGGATCAATAGCGATAGAGCCATACGGAGCNGTGNCAAACTTAGGCAAGGCGTACCGGACACCTAAAGATAATCAAGATTTTTATACTTTTTTTGATGGTTTTGCCCGAGGAGTGAAATTGAATCGTGTTGAGGATGAACATTATGTTATGGCGGTATTAGTTCGTGGTGGCGTGTTTGGTGAAAGCGATAAATAAGGGGTGGATATGAAATGTTATCGTGATATCACGCTCTTGCCAGATGCCGAAGCAAATATAGGTTTCATCTGGCAAAAAGTTTACGGGCAACTTCACTTGGCTCTAGTTGAACAACAAACAGCAAAGGGTAACTCTGCTATTGCTGTTTCTTTCCCGGAATACGGGGATAAGGCTTTTCCACTTGGTAGCAAGTTACGTTTGCTTGCTGGAACCAGTGAGCAGCTGCAACAACTCAACCTGACCAAATGGTTAAATCGTCTCACGGATTACATCCATTGTACTTCGATCAAAGAAGTACCGTCATCGGTGGAGCAATATGCCTGTTTTAAAAGGGTTCAATTCGATACCAATATTGAGCGTTTAGCACGTAGAAGGGCGAAACGAAAAAGTGAAACTTTTNAGGTGGCTTTGGCCTATTACTCAAGCTTTAAAGATAAGGAGAGTAAATTACCCTTCGTCAATATTCAAAGCTCTAAAGGCACACGGTTTCGTTTATTCATAGATAAGGTGCTCGTTAGTCAGGTTCAAGAAGGGGAGTACAGTTGTTATGGTTTAAGCAAAACTGCAACAGTCCCCCTGTTTTAAATCAANAGTGAAGGTNTTGTAGCAACCTGCCGCAATAAAGTTTGATGGTAACCATCATCGAGGTCAAACTATGGCAAAAGTAGCATCTCCAATCCACTTGCAGNCACTGGGCTGACCTTAGTCAAACGGTCGGGAGAACTTTAGNCCCCTCTGTTTTGTTATCGGTTGCCTCTGGGTTAACGGTGATCAAAACGGAGTCGGCTTTTAATTCACCCATTGATCTAAATAGTGTTTTTCAAACACTTAAAAATGACCGAAATACTGGGGCATCGCGTACCACTGTAACAGCTAGTGCAATTCGTTATCAGGCATCAATAGAGCATCAGAGCCATCTAGGGAGTATTGATTCGAGTGGGGATATTACGGTAGGGCAGTTTGTTGAGTTGAAGGAATCTGAATCTAAAAAAANTATAAGTAGCTCTGGATTCTGAAGNGGGGGGCAATGGCACGGTGAAAGGTTCCTTTTATAAAACGCGGCTTGAACCACTGGTCTGCCCATTATTAGTGTCGATATTCTGGCAAAACAGCTTTACCCCAAACAGCCAGGGCTGCATAGCTACGAAGCCACTAAAATTTCGGAGACCATGAGAAAACAAATGTTACACGAAGGGTGTTCATTATGTTTTGAAAACGTTGTTTTTCATCCCTCAAAAACTGATTTTATCGTTCAAGTAAAATCATTGGGCTACGATATCGTACGGGTTTTTATCCACCTAAATAGCGTTTTGCTTAATGGTGCGTGTNTCGCAACGCGTTAGTNAAGGGGGCATGATGTATCTGGAGATAATAGTGATTAGCCGAATAACTCACGCTTGGATANTCCTTATCAACAGCTTGCAGAAATAANCGATGGGCAGGCAATATTGAAAGTGCATTTACCCGATTGGGCGAAAAGCCTGTTAGATGATTATATTGATTAAAACAGGTCCTGTTAGCCTATGTTTTTCAAGCTCTTTAAGAATGTAGATAAATCAATGAGTTAAAGTATCTTGAAATACTATAGGTGTTTTCTTCGGAATGTACTCATATGGTTGTTATAACTCGTTTTTTTTACTNTATACTGTAGTTCACTGCCGCGTAGGCAGCTTAGAAACTTAGAGCCTATGATATAAGGGTATTTCCACTGTTCACTGCCGCGTAGGCAGCTTAGAAACAAACGGGTACAATACACGAACTCTTGTCATCGTTCACTGCCGCGTAGGCAGCTTAGAAATCTAAAGACTCATACTGATTTTTGAAATTCTCGTTCACTGCCGCGTAGGCAGCTTAGAAAATTCCGACAACTGAGCGACCTTGATGCACATAGTTCACTGCCGCGTAGGCAGCTTAGAAACATTGTTGTACTGTCTTGTTCTTCAGCCTCATGTTCACTGCCGCGTAGGCAGCTTAGAAATTGCGAGCGTGGCCCTAACGGGGGAGACCTTTGTTCACTGCCGCGTAGGCAGCTTAGAAAGCGTCCAATTCGGTTGTAGTAAATGATGATCCGTTCACTGCCGCGTAGGCAGCTTAGAAAATCCGGGGTGCGAGGCCATCGTATCGCCCGCCGTTCACTGCCGCGTAGGCAGCTTAGAAAGACGGCATTACCCCGCCGGGTCACGTTACGAAGTTCACTGCCGCGTAGGCAGCTTAGAAATCATTAACAGCGGTAACGACCCGCATCGTTACGTTCACTGCCGCGTAGGCAGCTTAGAAAAGCACGCTGCGCAACGCGATAAACGTTTTCCCGTTCACTGCCGCGTAGGCAGCTTAGAAAAGATAGATCGCTACGAGCGCCTTCTCGGACAGGTTCACTGCCGCGTAGGCAGCTTAGAAATCTCGCGGAATGCCGCAATTTTAGATCTCACTGTTCACTGCCGCGTAGGCAGCTTAGAAAACCAAAGGGAACGCCGACCTAATTAGTCAATCGTTCACTGCCGCGTAGGCAGCTTAGAAAACGGGTTCTCCAGTACTAGATTGAACCGGCGTGTTCACTGCCGCGTAGGCAGCTTAGAAATGATGCAAACGGAGGGAATGCAAGCGAGTCACGTTCACTGCCGCGTAGGCAGCTTAGAAATTGAATGCTACTTTAGCAGTGATTAATACACCGTTCACTGCCGCGTAGGCAGCTTAGAAAGTCATCGGATTTTAAAATACCCAACCTGTGAGGTTCACTGCCGCGTAGGCAGCTTAGAAAAACACTTTAGAAGGTAAAAAAATGTCAAAGATGTTCACTGCCGCGTAGGCAGCTTAGAAACGACGTGGATGGGGGAGGCCTGTGTTTAAACCGTTCACTGCCGCGTAGGCAGCTTAGAAAGCTAATACAGGGTTGACCATCTTCGGTAGTGGGTTCACTGCCGCGTAGGCAGCTTAGAAACACATTCTAAACTCTACTGATGTGTTGGGCGCGTTCACTGCCGCGTAGGCAGCTTAGAAAGATACAATACCCGCCAATGTTAGGGCGGTGAAGTTCACTGCCGCGTAGGCAGCTTAGAAATCCAAGTAATACACCACCGTCGGTCAACGTGGGTTCACTGCCGCGTAGGCAGCTTAGAAATAGCAGACTCAACAAATACTCGTGATCATGTCGTTCACTGCCGCGTAGGCAGCTTAGAAAATTCGATCGACTTCGGAATTTGATCTGGTAGTCGTTCACTGCCGCGTAGGCAGCTTAGAAAGGTGATCTAAGCGTGACTTATAGTGCTCAATTGTTCACTGCCGCGTAGGCAGCTTAGAAAAGGAAAGACTAGGTATTGATATAAGTGAAGGCGTTCACTGCCGCGTAGGCAGCTTAGAAACTAGAGATGCTACATTTGATAGTAACATTCCCGTTCACTGCCGCGTAGGCAGCTTAGAAATTATAGTTTCCTTGCAGTATATATTTCTGGTAGTTCACTGCCGCGTAGGCAGCTTAGA